>CAMAZH010000021.1 GCA_945863035.1 Chitinophaga pinensis
TTCTATTCGTCAGACCGGGATTTTGCCTACGGCTTCCTTCAGATTCCATCTCACGATGGACACCCTTGCCTTTGGCTAACGCTTCCTACTGTCAAGGCGCGTTCGGGACTTTCACCCTATAGTCATCGCCCATGCCGGGCGCACAAAAAAAGGCTGTCTCAGTTTTTGAGACAGCCTTTTTAAAGCAATAAGAATATTTTTATTGAACTGTTTTTGCCAATTCGCTACCCGCTTTGAATTTCACAACTTTCTTAGCTTTAATAGTGATAGGTTTTCCAGTTTGTGGATTTCTACCAGTTCTGGAGTTTCTTGCTGAAACTGAGAAAGAACCAAATCCAACCAAAGCTACGCGATCGCCTTTTTTAAGCGCTTTTGAAGTGGTTTTTACAAATGCATCGAGAGCTCTTTTTGCATCAGCTTTAGTTAATTTAGCTTCAGCAGCAATTGCATCAATTAATTGTGCTTTGTTCATAATAAAAAAATTTAGGGTTAGTAATCATTAAAGTGTCAAATGTTAAGGCAAATATAGGGGATTTAACGGTTTTAGCAAATTTAGGCGCTAAAAAATGTGCATTTGTTGATAAACTGATAAAAAAAGTTCATAAATGCGGAGAAAACGCCCATTTAAATGAGGTTTCAGCAGGTCGGGCAAGAGTTAACAACCATATTTTTTCTCGAATTTCAAATTTAGATTTCACCATAATAAAAATTGTATTACTTTTGCGACCTGTTCATTTACACATTCTATTTAAAGAGACAGTATCTCCTTCGTTAAAGCTACGGGGAATAAAGGAGGAATGGCAGAGCGGTCGAATGCGGCGGTCTTGAAAACCGTTGTACCTTCGCGGGTACCAGGGGTTCGAATCCCTTTTCCTCCGCACATCAAAAAGCCCGGTTGCAAATGCAACCGGGCTTTTGTATTTATTCTACTTATAAAAGCCTTTCTTTAATCTGTGGCTTTATTACTCTTAAAGCCCACCGATATAAACAAGCCTCACCCTCTCACGCTGGCCTCCGGCAGTCGTTTCTGAATATCCTTCAGCTGCTCGATACTTTCAATCCCAAGGGTAAAAGCATCGATGAATTTTGCCCCGGTGTGAAATTCCAAACACTCGTCCTTCTTATGAACCAACTTGCCCGCACCATAAACCTTCATCCCAATTATTGCCTTTCCATTGGCTTTCATGCGGGTGAGAACCTTTTGCACTTCATCGATATCGGCATCCATGGCCACACCTCCGGGATTGTAACGGGCAAGGTCAACATCGACCCAGGGTTCATCCGCAGCTGTTTCAAGAGCGCCAATGGAGTGGCAGGAAATCCCATGAGCTTTAATTATCCCCGACTCCTTCGCCTCGGCCAGAGCCTCCATAGCCCCTTTCATGTTCATATTCCACTTTGAATCGGTTACGGCATGAAGCAGAACCATGTCGAGCCGGTCGGTTCCGATTTCCTTTCTGAAACGATCCAGATCGGCCTTTACACCATCATAGGTCTTGGAGTTGGTTTTGGTGAGTATCACAACCTTGTCCCGGTCAATTTTCGTAAGGGCCTCTTTAAGATGAGCATGCGTGCCATATTGATCGGCAGAGTCCCAGAAGTTAATACCTTGGTCAAATGCGGCCCGCAGCAAATCGGCCATGCCCTTAATCCCTAGCTGCCGACTCTGATTTGAACTTCCGTTCCATCCGCTTGTTCCTGTCCCCATTGCCATGCGCGACAACTCAATGCCAGTGTTTCCAAGTCGAACCCTGTCGTAAGGATATAGCTTTTTGTTGCCAGCCAACGCGTAATAGGGAAAAGCCGAGAGAAGAGCAGAACCGGCCAGACTATATTTCAGAAAGTTTCTTCTTTTCATTGGATCATAGTTAATGAAGGAGTTTACATCAATTATAACTAAACAGTAAATATCTGTTTTTTGTTGACCTATTGAAAAACATTTTTTTTAAAAAAAAGCATTTCTTTTATCTGATAGAAACTCAAAATAAAGGAATTCCAGTTCTTTGAAAGCAAATCATTACTATTTGTTAAAAAGATTCTGCAACTGTCAACAACTTTAATGATTATCCCCCCTCCCCCCAAAAACACAATCGGCCTTTTGGCTAATTTTGCAGTTCAGCAGGATGATAAACCCATTAATATCCCATGAAATTGTGAGAATAACACTCAAGATCGCAGCTCATCTATTTACCATATCCTTATTGGCGTTACTGATAGCTACCCTTATCAACCCGAAAAAAACCAATCGTTTTGTCAGAGACACTGTGGGACTTACCTGTATTGATTACAAACAAGGGGTTTATAGCAAAAAGCTGACGAATATAATTCCTGATTATATTGCCCAATCTAAAAAAACCGGAATTATCAAATGTAAGGACGAAAGTGAAGTAATGGAAAGAGTATCTGCCGGAAAACTTGTAAAAATCAATGATGGAAAGGGATACAATGTGGGGGAATTATCCCATAGCTACCCGTATCTCACCAAAGCTGCGAAAGATCTGCTTATTGAGATCAGTATACGGTTCAGGGAAAAAATTTCAGATACCCGTCTCAGAGGATCCTCCTTTAAAATCACTTCGCTTACGCGCACAACAGAAAAACTTAAAAACCTCAGGGGAGTAAACTCAAACGCTTCCATGAACAGTCCACATCTTTATGGAAATGCATTTGATATAAGCTATATCAGATTCTCAACCCGAAAACTCTTCGTTACAAACTGCGATGAGAAATACCTGATGGAAGCACTTGCCGAGGTTATCTGGCAACTCAAAAAAGAAAAGAAATGCTGGGCTACTTTTGAGCGGCAGCAGAATTGCTTTCATGTGGTTGCCCGATAAAGAAACCATCCGGGTAGATTATTCAAGTCGGAAATGAGTTGGTAAAATCTTATGGTATGCCCTTTTCAAACTTTTTATGCAAAAAATAAGACCGCATTCATAATACCAAATTTTATCTGAAAACATATCCGATTGTAAGCCGAACCCTGCTGTATGCTTCTGTCCGGTCCCTCTCCTGAACCCACTGGTGAAGCGGGGTAAGATGATAATTAAGCTTTTGGAAATGATACGAAAAAGTAAAAAGAAATGAGGCATTGTCGTTGAGAATTCTTTCAACTCCGGCTCCAATGGTTGAATGCAATCCCCCGTAACTTTTATAGGAATAATCCCAATCATTTGCCCTTTTTTCACCCGGGATGGTATAGCCGGCACGGAGAATCAGCAATGGAGAAAGTGAACGGATATTGGAACGAATTCTTATGCCGGCTGAAATGGGAATTTCCATCCGCTCATAAAACTCCATTCCTACCTCTCCCGATGCTGTCAGGTAAGAATTATAGCGATAACCCAATAATACGCTTAGGCCTGGAATAACAGCACTTCCTATGGCGCTGTTTCCGGAGCGAATCAGAAGTTCGCCGTTAACCCCAAACTCCAGACCCGGCTTGTTAAACTGCAAAGCTTTGTACTCAAAAAGCTTTTCTCTTGTCAGGGAGTCAAGTTCTGACCTGTCGAAAACCCACAAATCTCCCGAATGGCTTAAAATTTTAACCTTTCCGGAGATACTGTCAGGAATTAAAGAACCCCGGAGAATACTTCCATTCGACAAATAAACAACATCTTCGAAGCGCTGAGCATTAGCACTGCTCATGAAAACAAGTTGAATAGAAAGGAATAAAAGGATTACCAGGGGATGCAATGAAGATTTGAGAATGTTCATCAGAAAAGGTTTATATATGGATGCAAAATTAAACAAATACGTTGCGCCAATACAATTTTGGTATTCCGACGCAACCCATTGAAATGTTTTTTCATCTTAAAAACAGTAAATGTAAAAATATAAACTATTAACCATGAAAACCTTAAAAAATCTTTTATTAATCAGTGCTCTGGTACTTATTTTCGGCGGTTGCCAGGAGGAAATTACGGAGACTTACATGGTAAACGTGCCGGTTTACATGGACAGACAGGATTTTAGAAAATCCGTGAAAATTACTGAATCGGAAAATATTGTTGAACCCGGAAAAATATACTTCAAGGATAATCTAATTTTTATCAACGAAGCTTTAAAAGGAATTCACGTGATCGATAACCAAAATCCCTCTGAACCTGTTTTTCTGGCATTTATCAATATTCCTGGAAATATGGATATGGCAATCAAGGACAGCATTCTTTTTGCCGATAGTTTTATTGACCTGGTTGCACTGAGTATAAGTGATATCAATAACATCAAGGAAGTTGGCCGGGTTGACAGCATTTTCCCATACACTCTTCCTCCCCTGACAGGGGGAAACCAATTTCCAATCGGTGAAATTGATGCAACTCAGGGTATTGTTGTTGGTTGGGAAACTAAGGAAGTGAAGATGAAAGTTGAAAGTCAGAATAACTTCCCATTTTTGCGGCGCTGGGATTTCATGGCTGAAGACGCAATGTTTACCAAAACCGCCAACAGCATAGGTGGATCCAATTCAATGTCGGTGGGTGTTGGTGGTTCAATGGCACGCTTTACTATTTTCAATAATTTCCTGTATACGGTCGACCAATATAACCTGAAGACTTTCGACATCGATGAGCTTTCACAACCACTTCTGGTTTCTGATCAGGGCATTGGATGGGGAGTAGAAACTGTATTTCTGTATCAGAGCAAGTTGTTTTTCGGTACACAGACAGGAATGATTATTTATAGTCTTAATACGCCTGCAAGTCCTTCCTATCTATCCACCTATAGCCATTTCAAAAGTTGCGATCCTGTTGTGGTTGAAGGAAATTTCGCCTACGTCACCCTAAGGGCAGGTAACCTTTGCGGGGAAGCAACCAGCCAGCTTGATGTAATTGATGTCACTGATATTTTAAATCCAAAACACGAAGAATCCTACCCCATGCAGGAGCCTTATGGACTGGGTATTGACAACAGTACTCTTTTTGTGTGCGATGGAGAGGCAGGTCTGAAAGTTTACAATGCCAGCAATCCGAAAGATCTGGTTCCAATAACTGTTTTCCCGGATGTTAATGCCTTTGATGTTATCCCTTTTAACGGTGTTTTAATGATGATTGGTAAGGATGGGCTTTACCAGTACGATTATACAGGGCCTGAGAATATGAGTCTGCTGAGCTACATTGCAATTAACAGTCAGGGAAAGTAAAGGGTTCACGCAATCCCGATAGTATCGGGATTGCGTGAAAAAAAAACAGTTTCGCGCTAAGACTCATAGAAAATGGGTTATCCTTCCCCTCTCCCAAAATAAAAAAACTTTGCGCCATGCAGATTATTGAGGAACGACTCTCCAAAGCATTCTTTTTCAATGCTTACTCAACACAAGCTCTGATGCCCGGCAAATTAGTTGCCACCAATGAATATAATGATATTGACGGAATGATCTTATGGCTGGTAAAAATGGAGAATTTCCTCACACGTCCCTATGAGATGCGGGCCGAGTCGAAAAGCTCCAATATCTGGGCATGGGCGGTATCAGTTGTGTATGTTGTGTTTGTGGGAGTCGGCCTGGTTTTGAGGCTTGTCAGAAAGATGGATACTCAATAAATACTTCCACTGAACCTCAATCCAAAACTCCTTTGCGGTCTTATATCCCCTGGCCTACCCATATATTCGGCATTCGTCAGATTCTTCACTGCAAATGAGAGCTTGTAATGTTCGGTTATGCTATAGCCAAGACCCATATCCATTAGTATGTAGCTGCTACTGTTGCGGTTCCAGTAATCGAAAAAACCGGGGAGAATTGCCTCCCGGGTTTCTTCACCCAGAAACACATCATCGATGTTGAGAATTTTTGATTTGGCAAACCAGTCTATGCCAATATCAAATCTTCTGTAAGTCGAATTTATGCTAAATTTACCGGAGTGCTTGCGGCGGTATTTAAGGTAAACATCTGAATTCTTATGGGCAATGTCATCGTATTCAACCGGGTGCAAAAAAATATAACCACCTGAAAAGCTTGTCCTTACTTCACCTGAAGTGTAATTCAGAAAATATTCCATTTCAAACCCATAAACCCTCGATTGTTCAACATTGGTAGCTTTAAAACCAAAATCGAAAATTCCGGATACAGGGTCTGGATAAATACCAAAAACATATTCGATCAGCTCGGTATTCCGGGAATAGAAAACCGACAAATCGGCCTGTCCGCTTAAATTACCCAATCGCACGCCCTGTTTAATGCCTAATTCGGAATTCCAGCCTGACTCTGCCTCAATGAAAGGATTGGGAAAAATTCGTACACTTCCCAAGCTGGTTGAAGCATGTTTTTCCGCAATGGAAGGGTATCTGTATCCCTGACCGAACGATGCCCGAAGAAAAGTATGATCACTTGTACGGTAATTAATGCCGGTTCTGAATATCGGCACGATCCTGTCGCTTATCCCGTCAAGCGAATTATATTCCAAACGCACACCGGCAATAAACTTCATCCGGTTGATCGGTTTAACTTCTGCCTGAGCCATCCCTGCCAAATTGATGCCTTCGTGATTTCCATAGAAATTTGAAGTGATGAGGCTGTAATTTTCCGATATCCCCAGGTTCATGCTGAGAATATTGGATAATTTGTACCAGCTCTGATATTCCGCAAACCAGTTCAGGGCTTCAGAGTTGTTTTGTTCTTTCTCGGGATAGAGGTTCTGATGGGATTGAATCCTCATCCGGAGATCGTGTTTGTATCGATCCGATTTTTTCAGGCTTAGGAAAGGATCCACAGCGAGGAAATTCCCATGGAGCTGCAAAGCAGTCGAACCGGCTTGTTTAAGAGCTCCGGTGCTGGCATTTTCCCACAGCAAGAAATCTCTTTTGACAGTAATTCCTGTGTTGAGATTTACACCATAACTTAATCCCTCTATATTTTTATTATGCTTTTTCAAACTGAAACTTAACCTGCCAAGTTTTTCATCGTTCTTACTTCTGTAGCCTTCGTCGGTGAGGGCGCTTACCGCAATTCCAATATCGGTATTGCCATACTTCTGCAGATGGGAAAATGAAGCAGCGGCGTTCATTCTTGGGGAGTCCCACCATATCCAGCTATTTTGCTTTGGTTTATCGTAGAAACCCGATTCGACAAAAAAATGAGTGACAGGCTGTTTACTTGCCTCAGCGGTTCGGAAATTTATTACCCCGTTTAACGCCGAGGATCCATACAAAACGGAGGCTGCTCCTTTAATAATTTCTACCTGCGAAAGGTTTTCAAGCGGCAGAAACTGCCATTTTATGTTCCCGGCGTCGGCCGAAACAACCGGCA
This sequence comes from Chitinophaga pinensis, assembly GCA_945863035.1. Lineage (GTDB taxonomy): Bacteria > Bacteroidota > Bacteroidia > Bacteroidales > JACJXF01. The sequence goes on from CAMAZH010000021.1 coordinate 7,241, forward strand.
AACCATCAATAAGTGCCAGCACCCGGCTCCCCGCTCCGTAACTGAACCCGCTTCCTCCGCGAATGGACGCCTGCCCATCGAGAACCTCAATCCCGGGGCTTTTGTTGATTAATTCCTCTGCGTCGGTGATATGGTTTTTTGAGAGGATATCCGGCCTGATAATGCTCAGAGAAACCGTGGACTCGGATATTTTCTGCTCGGTTCGATTGGCACTTACAACGATCTGATCAATTTCGTTTATTACCTGCTCCAAACCCACATTAAGCACTATTGTGTCCCCCGGATCCAAGTGTAAGGATTTGGTAAGGGATTTATACCCGAGGTACTGAAAAGCAATACTGAGGTTGCCTAGGGCTGCTGAAAAACTATAAAAGCCATTTGCATCGGTAATTGTACCTTGCTTCTTACCATAAATAATATTTGCACCGATGAGCGGCTCCCCCGAAACACTGTCAAATACCTTACCTTTTACAATCCCGGTTGTATCAGAAGCGTTTACATTAATGGATAGCAACAAACATAATGCAGCAAAAATGCTTCGCATCACTTCGATTTAAAAGTCATACGTATTTTCATCACCCCGGCAGCAGGATTGTCCATGTCGGGAAATCCGGTGGTAATCTTCAGGGAATTCTCGGTCAGCTCTTTTATTTCATTGGTTATGGGGAATGGCAGGGAATCGGTAGAAATAACAATTTCCGTGTCGTTGTAAACTAATTTCCAGGTTCCTGTATATACACCAAACACACCTGTTCCATCCTTGCTAAAGATGACCTCGCCATTGAATTTCTCAAGGGCCTGGCCGGGACCGCTCGCATCAACACCATCGGCGAGCAAACTGTCGGAAACCCACACCGGGGTGGTTAGCAAAACAAACCGGTCGGAAGGTCCTTCGTCCTCGCAACTATAAAGAACCAATCCACTTATTATAATTATTGTCAGGAGAAAATTTTTCATTGAACCAAAGTTTGTGAATATCATGCCCAATTAACAAAAAAACATCGAATATTCCTAAGGCAATGGCCCACTTTAAAAGGTAATGCAGGTTAATGCGATCGCTGTGTCAATGATATTCTTCATTTCTTTGCTTCAGGTTCGATCCTGATTCACAAAAATTTCTAATCAGGCAATGTATACCCTTCCCGGATTCAAATGAGTAATTGCTTTCTATTTCCCAAAATGCATATCAGCGAAATTAAGGTAGCATTCCCAATCAAAATCGGTAACATCATGCTTTCCCTTACGGATGTGATAACCGATAGTACTCATTACCGGCAGGCCCGGGAGGGGACGGGCTTCAGCCTGTAAACCATCGGTGCCGAGAAGTTTATAGACAGGCGAGGCATGCAAAGCACTCAGAAATTCCCCTTGAGGATCGGCCCATAAATCTTCTTCGGCACTTGCAACGTAAAGTGGTCTTGGTGCGATGAGCGATAAAAGCATGTGCTGATCGAAAGTCAGTGAGCCTTCATTTTCTCCGTACTTGAGGAAGTTATCGCAAAACCAGTGCGGGAAAACTCTATTAATGCGGCCAATTGTTTCTCCGTAAGCCCTTTTCGACAGTGCTGCTCCCCCACAACCCGAATTATTTGAAATCACAACAGAAAAACGCTGATCCTGAGCTCCCGCCCAAAGTGCAGCTTTTCCGAGCCGCGAATGCCCCATTAGTATAACACGGCGGGAATCAATGTCTCCATCCGTTTCCAAATAATCCATTGCCCTGCTGTATCCCCAGGCCCAGGCTCCAATAGAGCCCCACTCGTTTGAATTTGGAGAGGTCTGACCGGACTTGTAAAACAAGGGATGAATCCCATTTTGAAAACCATCATCAAAATCAGGATCAATATCCTCATAATAAATGGTCGCTAAACCATAACCTCTTTGAAGAATCATCTCTACCGGCCACCGTCGGCTTGCTGATCCCCGGGAATCAGCAACTGTCTTACTGCCATTACTTAAGGATTCCCTATTTACTTCCAGCCAGGATCTGGTAATACTTACTCCGCTATCGGGATGAATGGTGTGATTCCCGTTAAAATTCATCGCTAGGAAAACCGGCACCTTGCTTTCTACATGGTTGGGCAAATACAGGAGAATAACCATAGAAGGCCCTGACTTGTCGGCAGTAAAATATACGGTTATCTCCTTGCGGGTGGCTATTCCTCCCAGCGCGTTTTTATCGAGGGAGGTAAGTTCAAAAGATACCGGTAATTTCATATCCGGGGTTTTTCCGAACATCTCGTTTTCAAACATTTCCATAATTTCCGGACGGCGAAGGCTCCACCATGTCGCTGTATCGAGCACTGCATCGCCGCTTCCAAGAATTAACGGGTCGGGGAGTTGAAAAGCAGGGACAGCCTTCTCGTCGTAATTGGCAACCGGATTCTGGGCAAAAAGAATTGGGGCCGACAAAACACAAATCAATAAGCTGGTGAAAAGTAAGCAAAGACTGCTGTTTGGGGATTTTGATGTCATGTACGTTTTTTTTGTTTTAACGGGGGAATTTTACGAATTTGCGCAAAAGTTAGTAAAGATTATGTTATTCTAAAATTCAACTGCCAACTATGAGAAAAAAATATGTGATTCCGCTAATCCTGCTAAGTCTTCTGACTCCAAATGCCATAATTCAGGCTCAGAACACTGTAACAATCGATGCATCTCAGGCGAAATTCCGCATCAACCGAAACATCTACGGACATTTCTCGGAACACCTGGGGCATTGTATTTACGAAGGATTATGGGTTGGCGAGAATTCCCCCATCCCCAATAAAAACGGCCTCAGGACTGATGTTGTTGATGCCTTGAAAAACCTTAAGGTGCCTGCCCTGCGCTGGCCAGGCGGATGTTTTGCCGACGAGTACCATTGGCGCGACGGAATAGGTCCCGCAAACCAACGCCCGACGATGATAAACACCAACTGGGGCGGGGTAACCGAAGACAACAGCTTTGGAACTCACGAGTTTATGGAACTTTGCAGGCAACTCGACTGCGAACCCTACATAAGTGGTAACCTTGGAAGCGGAACGGTACAGGAAATGTCGCAGTGGGTTGAATACGTAAACTCCGACAATGTGAGTCCTATGACCGATTTGCGAAAGGCAAACGGTCAGGAAAAATCCTGGGGCGTGAAATTCTGGGGAATAGGTAACGAATCATGGGGCTGTGGCGGAAACATGCGCCCTGAGTACTATTCGGATCTTGCAAAACAATATGGCAATTTCCTGCGCAATTACGGAAGCAACTCCCTCGATAAAATAGCCGTGGGTCCAAACGGTGACGATTACAACTGGACGGATGTTGTGATGCGCGAAATGGGACCCAGCATCTGGGGCCTTTCATTGCATTACTACACTTGGGCAAATGGAGGAGAAACCGCTACCAACGTAACAGAGGAAAACTGGTTCGGAATGCTTCAAAAGACGCTCAAAATGGAAGAGCTGGTAACCCGGCATTCTGAAATTATGGATAAGTATGATCCGGGAAGAAGCGTTTCCCTGGTGGTTGACGAATGGGGTGCATGGTACACCGTGGAGCCTGGCACCAACCCTGGGTTTCTTTACCAGCAAAACACAATCCGTGACGCGCTGATTACAGGGATAAACCTGAATATCTTCCACAACCATTGTTCTCGCGTGCGAATGGCCGCTGTGGCTCAGGTGGTTAACGTGCTTCAGGCCGTTGTGCTTACCGATGCGGAAAAAATGCTCCTCACACCTACCTACCATGTTTTCGACATGTACAAGGTTCACCAGGATGCATTGATGGTGCCATCGGAATTGAAATGCGATAACTATGAATATAACAATTCAAGCATACCGGCATTAAGCGTTTCAAGTTCAATCGACAAGGATGGGAAAATGCATATCTCCATTTGTAATCTTAATCCAAATGAAGAAGAAAAACTCAGTTGCCTCCTTAACGGATTTGACGCAAAAACCATATCAGGGACCATAATAACATCATCGGAACTTAATTCCCACAACACTTTCGAAAATCCTTCCGAAGTTGGAATTAAGTCATTCAGCAGCTTCAGGTTAAAAGGCCAAAGCATTGAGGTTACGGTTCCAGCACATTCGGTAATTACCTTGGAAATTATTGGGGATTTCAAGGCGAAAGCTGTAAACAAAATCGACAAGAAAAGCCTGAAACAGGGAATTCAATACAGTCGATATGAAGGGAATTGGACAAGAATTCCCGATTTCTCCAGCATGGTTCCTACAGGATCGGGTATTGAGAAAAATTTTGTCTTCCCAAAGGGGATGCCCTTGTCGAACTTTGGTCTGGTATACTCGGGATTCTTTGAAGCTAAAGCCGATGGATTGTACGACTTTTATTTAACTTCCGACGATGGGGCAAAGCTAACAATTAACGGGGAGGATGTAATAATTCACGACGGACTTCACGGCATGACGGAAAGACAAGGCACTTTGTTCTTAAACAAGGGTCTGCATTCAATAAGTCTGCCGTTTTTCCAGGCGGGCGGAGGAAGCGGACTGAAGCTTCAATACAAGGAACCATCGGGCGAAAAACTTGATATTCCTTATGAGTTTCTTTGGCATAAATAGAAATACATCAGGCCAATGATTTGAAACTATCTTTTAACTAATATATAATTCTTAAATTCTCCCAGGCGCATCCCAAAGAGCAGGTACTTCTCTATCCAGCTCACTACACGGTATTTTACCTTCTCGTGCTTATTCCGGATGGGGTTTGTGGTGTCACGTTGGCCCTCATAGCGCAACTCATGCTTCCAGTTAAACTTATCGATCCATTCTTTCATTACAGCAGGATGCGTCCCTTCAAACCGGGTAAGACAGGATAAGTTGCCGTAATCGAAAACCTTATCGTACAAATGCTCATTAACCTGCTTTTCAACCGAAGCCTTCCCCCTGTGGTTCATACTGAAAACCTTGATCTTGTTCTGCATCAGCGCCGGTGGGCGAACCCAGCCATAATGATACACCGATGCTCCCGAATCGGCAACCTTCAACTTGTAGGTGCCTTCCTGCTGCCGGTAATTCAGATTGTCAAATTGAGGGATCTTGCGAAAGCTTTGAGCCGACTCCCATGAATGGATTTCCGGTTTATTCCTTATGATTCTGATTTCTTTTCGATACCAGCAATGGCCATCCTGATAATGCTCATAATCGCCCCAGAAATGAATATAATCGAAAACAAGCCCTTCAATTTCCTTGTCGTCCAATAAATCCTGGCATCGTTTTTGTAAACCTGACAGGTATCGCTCATGAATCACCTCATCACTCTGTAAGTAAAAAAGCCAATCACCTGTGCAGTAGCTCTTTGCAATATCAGTTTGATGGGCATGTTCCATTCCCCTGGGATATTTTTCTATATCCCAAACAGTATCCACAATTCTGATTTTGTCGCTGCCGATACTTAAAATCTGCTTGCGGGTCTCATCGTCCTCATCGCTGTTACCCAGGGCCACGACAAACTCGTCAACAATAGGCAGAATGGACATCACCGCCTGCTTCATCGGGTAGTATAGCTTTACCGCGTTCTTGCCCATCGAAAATCCGCTAATCTTCATCCTTTTTGGCTAATTAATACATTTGTAATTTATGAAGCTTCTTATACGTCCCCCCTTTTAACTCAAGCAGCTCATCATGCTTTCCTACCTCAACAATTCTGCCTTCATCGAGCACGATGATCAGATCGGAATGCTTCACCGTTGAGAGTCGGTGTGCAATCACAATCGATGTGCGGTTTTTCATGAGGTTCAGAATCGCTTCCTGCACTAATCTTTCAGACTCGGTATCGAGAGAAGAGGTTGCTTCATCGAGAATTAATATCGGGGGATTTTTCAAAACAGCCCTGGCAATGCTGATTCTCTGGCGCTGACCGCCCGACATCTTGCTGCCGGCTTCTCCCACATTGGTGTAATAACCGTTTGCTGTTTCCATGATGAAATCGTGAGCATTAGCCACTTTAGCCGCGGCGATTACATCCTCCTCCCTGGCATCATTCATCCCAAATGCGATGTTGTTAAAAAAGGTGTCGTTAAACAAAATCGATTGCTGACTAACGATTCCCATCAGCTTACGTAAATCGTGCAGCTTGAAATCCTTAACGTTAACACCGTCGATTAACACCTCCCCCGAAGTGATATCGATAAAACGCGGGATAAGGTCAACAATCGTCGATTTCCCCGAACCGCTTCTGCCAACCAAAGCAATCGCTTTTCCCTTCTCAATGGTGAAGCTGATGTCCTGTAGCACGGGATCCTTTTCATATTGGAAATTCACATGCCGGTACTCAATGCTGTGTTTAAATTCGGATACCAAAACCGGTTCTTCCTTTTCTTTGATTGAAACTTCCGCATCCAGAATCTGATCAATCCTGTCGCTCGATGCCAATCCCTTTAAAATATTGTAATAGGCAGTGGTAACCGATTTTGCGGGATTGATGATCTGTGAAAAAACCACCAGGTAGGTAATCAGCACGGATGAAGTTAAGGTGCTGTTTTCGCCCAATACCATTGCGCCTCCGTACCATAAAACAATTACCATCACCATTATGCCCAAGAACTCACTTACGGGGCTGGCAAGTTGCTGTCGACGGAAAATCTTTTCCTGCAAGTTGGTAAAAAGGTTATTGGTACTCTCAAAGCGGTTCTGCATTTTCTCTTCCGCATTGAATGCCTTGACAATACGAAGCCCTCCGAGGGTTTCTTCAAACACTGACATGATAAGCCCGAGTTTCTTTTGGCCCTGGAGTGAAGTGGAGCGAAGGGTTTTACCGATACGGCCAATAATAATCCCGCTGACGGGCAAGAGTACCATAACGAATAAACTGAGTTTTGGACTCATGTAAAAGAGCGCTGCCAGATAGGTGATAATCAGAATCGGATCGCGAAAGACCATCTCCAGTGAGCGGACAACAGATACTTCAATTTCCTGCACGTCCTGTGCCATTCGCGACATGATATCGCCCTTCCTCTCTTCGGAGAAATAGCCCAGAGGAAGCACAAGCACTTTCTTGAATATCTTGTTTCTAAGTTCACGCACTATCCCGGTGCGAATGGGAATCATAAAGAATTTGGAATAATAAAGAAACACGTTTTTGAGCAAAGAGGTGCCAAGTACCATTATTCCGACAAAAACCAAGGCGTGCACCTTGCCTCTTCCAATAATTATCTGGCTAAGGATGTAGTTGAAATAATGAATTGCTGCTGATGCGTTAAGTTCAAATTCACCCGGCTGGGTCACAAGATCCGTTTCGCCAAAAAGGACTTTTAAAAAAGGGGCAACCAAGGCCAGGCTGAAAAGTGAAAAGAAAGCGGACAGAAACACAAATAATATACTCAGAAACGCCAATCCTTTGTAGGGTATCAGATATCGGATAATTCTTGAGAGACTTCTCATTATAGCGCTTCTAATTCAGGTAGGATTCAACAGATTTATGCACAAACTAAACGAAAAACATTTGATTTTCTTATAAACCGGTGTAGTTTTTTGGAGAAATGTTCTTTAATTCCACTTTTAGCGTCGGTTTAATATCCAACTGATCAATAAAGTCATGAATTGCCTGTTTATCGATGGGTTTATTGGTTCGTGTCAATGCCAGCAAGGCTTCGTAGGGTTTTGGATAAGCCTCTCTTCTCAAAACGGTTTGTATTGCTTCAGCAACCACCGCCCAGTTGTTTTCGAGGTCTGAGGAAATCCGGGGTTCATTAATGAGTAATTTGACAATTCCTTTCTCGAGGGATTTAAAGGCAAGAAGCGAATGAGCCAAGGGTACTCCGATATTCCGAAGAACAGTTGAATCAGTCAGGTCGCGCTGCAACCGTGAAATGGGCAATTTTGAAGAGAGGTGATGGAATAAGGCATTGGCAAGACCCAGGTTTCCCTCAGCATTTTCAAAATCGATAGGGTTAACTTTATGAGGCATAGCGGACGATCCTATCTCCCCTTGCTTGATCTTCTGTTTGAAATAGTCCATAGAAATATACGTCCACATGTCCCTGCTGAAATCGAGCAGTATGGTGTTAATGCGTGACAGTGCGTCGCAAAGGGCGGCCATGTTGTCGTAATGTTCAATCTGGGTTGTTGTTTGGGAGCGGTCGAGCTTTAAAACCTCATTCACAAAATGGTTGCTGAACCCAACCCAATCGTAAGCGGGATATGCAACATGGTGAGCGTTCAAATTACCGGTAGCACCTCCGAATTTCGCCGAAAACGGGATGCTGCGAGCCTGTTCCACCTGCTTTTTAATGCGTTCGGTGAAAACCAATAACTCCTTCCCTAGTCTCGTGGGAGACGCCGGCTGGCCGTGCGTTCTGGCAAGCATCGGGATATCTCTCCATTCTGACGACATCTCATCAATTCTTGCAACGAGCAATTCCAAGCGCAAGAAATACACCTCGCCCAGTGCATCCTTAATAGATGCCGGAACCGCTGTATTGTTTATGTCCTGCGATGTGAGGCCGAAATGAATAAACTCCTTGTAATCCTGCAAGCCCAGGAAATCGAATTTCTCTTTCAGAAAATACTCCACCGCCTTTACATCGTGATTCGTGGTGTTTTCAATATCCTTGATGCGAAGCGCATCCCCATGGGAAAAAGTGTTGACGAGATCCCGTAGTAACTTCTCCATTGAATCAGTGAGCTCAGGCAAACCTGTTACTCCCGATTTCATTAAACTGATAAAGTACTCGATTTCTACCCAAAGCCGGTATCGGATCAATCCAAATTCGGAAAAATATTTCGCGAGCTCCTCTGTTTTCGACCTATAACGACCGTCAACCGGAGAAATAGCTGTCAGATTATCTAATTTCATTCTATACTGATTAGAAAAACAAAGTTAAGAGTTTTTTTTATGCGAACTCAGACTGTTAATAACTGTGGGATATTTTTACCTTTCGCCAGCTCAAAATCGGTCATCCGGTTTCAACTTTGTCGAAAGCACCAAATAAAACACTGCATTAACCTAACACTCTGTTAAGATTAGCTGAAATTTGATTTTTCTCAATCGGATTAACTATTTTCGTGCTCTAATTTCACAAAATCACATGAGCAAGATCAGGGTATCTGCTGTAAGGTACACGAACTCCATTCCATTTATATACGGGTTGCAAAACTATTCCCTTGAAAAAGATATGAGCTTAAGTCTGGATACTCCGGCCGATTGTTATCAAAATCTCCTTGGCGGGAATGCGGATATAGGCCTTGTTCCGGTAGTGCTTAAAAATAAAATACCCTCTCTTCGGCAAGTGAGCGATTATGGCATAGGAGCAAACGGAAACGTCCTGTCGGTTATTATGGTCGCGCAGGTTCCTATCGAAAAGGTCACAACAATCCATCTCGACTCCCAATCAAAGTCATCCGTAATGCTGATCCGTTTGCTTTGCCGCGACTTTTGGAAAATCGCCCCTGAATTTCGCGAAGCTCTTCCAGCCTTCGAGCAGAACAGTTACAGTCCAACGGAAGCAAGGCTTATCATTGGCGATCGCGCTTTCCCTTTCCACAACCAAAAAGATATTTTTGTAACCGACCTGGCAGGGGAATGGACTAAATACACCGGCCTGCCGTTTGTTTTTGCGTTCTGGGCATCACGTAATGGTTTGACGGAAAGTTTTGAGCAGAAATTCAACGAAGCCCTTAACTTCGGAATGACACACAAAGTGAGGCTGGCCAAGGAACTTGCCGGCAATCCGGAGTATGCATCAATTGACCTTCCGAGCTACCTTAACGTGAATATTATTCACGAAATCAATCCAGCTATGAGGGAAGGAATGAATTTATTCTTACATTTAATTCGTGATTTCCAATAACAAATCTATTACCATGAGAACTCCTTCAATGTTGAGGAAATATCTGCTTTTAATTCTTTCTGTTTTCCTTTTCGTTTCAGCAGGGGAGATAAATCAGGAAGGCCCGCGGAAATTTATCGTTTACAAATACAGCATAAACGATCAGATTGCAAAACCCATGTGGCGGATCACCCAAAAGAGTTTTGAGGAAGCCGAACTGCTTAAGGCCGACATTATTCTCATTCAGATGAACACCTATGGCGGGCTTGTGGATGTTGCCGACAGCATACGCACTAAAATCCTTAATAGTACCATTCCTGTATATATTTTTATCGACGACAATGCCGCCTCTGCCGGGGCATTGATTTCCATAGCTTGCGACAGCATATACATGCGTGCAGGCGGGAAAATCGGCGCGGCTACGGTTGTCGACCAAACAGGCGCTCAGGTTCCGGATAAGTACCAGTCGTACATGCGCGCCACAATGCGCGCAACCGCCGAAGCACATGGCAAAGACACCATTATTTCAGGAAACGACACGATTATAAAATGGAAGCGTGATCCGCATATCGCCGAGGCTATGGTTGACCCATCCATTTATGTGCCTGAAGTTAGCGACAGTGGCAAAGTTCTCACTTTCACCGCTGAAGAGGCTATAAAATATGGCTTCTGTGAAGGTTTGGCTACCAGTGCCGCGGATATTATGAAAAAAGCGGGAATCGAAAATTATGAGATTGTAGAGTTTAATCCGACCACTCTCGATATAATCATTAATTTCCTCCTGAACCCTGTTATTCACAGCCTTCTGATTATGTTGATAATCGGGGGCATTTATTTTGAGCTTCAGACACCAGGCATAGGCTTTCCTTTAGCCGCCGCAGCTCTTGGCGCAGTGCTTTACTTCGCCCCTCTTTATCTCGAAGGACTTGCTGAGAACTGGGAGATCCTGATTTTTATACTTGGAATTATTCTTCTTGCGGTGGAGATATTTGCTTTACCGGGATTCGGTGTTGCCGGTATTGCAGGAATAATTCTTATGGTCTCCGGACTTACGATGGCTATGGTAGATAATCTGGTTTTTGAAGGAGGAGACATCCCTCTTGCTGTCAATACAGTGATGAAAGCACTTATGATTGTTCTGCTTTCCCTGCTCTTTGCGGTAATCGCCTCTCTGTACCTTGGGAAAAAACTGCTCACCTCTACTGCTTTTCCCGGCATTGCACTTAAAGAAACCCAGAAGAAAGAAGACGGCTTCACCAGTGCCGATCTTTCGGAGCAAAAACTTGTGGGTCTTACCGGAACTGCATACACCGTGTTGCGCCCTTCAGGAAAAGTAGAGGTAAACGGAGATGTTTATGACGCAAAATCGGAATTTGGCTTTATTGATAAAGGTTCAAAAGTCAAGGTTGTTCGGTACGAATCGGGGCAGCTTTATGTGGAGAAATCCGAGTAGTTTTTTTAGCGGGGGATTTTTATCGTGTTGGAGAGCTATTGGCAAAAGTATGAAGCAGCGAACCGGTTTCGCTTCCAGGTCGGCAAGGCTCTATCGGTAATCATGTGATGTTTGTGAAACAAACAAATTGGAATTATTGTCTATGAATGCAAATACAATTATTACAAGAGACTACGTTTCTGAGGACTATCCTCAACTGATAAAATTATGGAAGGATACCGGTATAGGAAACCCTGAGCGAGGCGACAATGAAAAGGTTATCAGAAACTGTCTCAAAATCGGAGGGAAACTATTGGTTATGGTCGACACCGAGACAGGGATTCTCATGGGCTCTTCCTGGATGACTTTTGACGGGAGGCGGATGTTGCTTCATCATTTTGCCATTAAGCCGGAATACCAAGGCAAGAGACTGGGCACGCGTTTGGGCAAAGAGTGTATCGAATTCCTGAAAAAAGCCGGTTACCAGGTAAAACTGGAAGTCCATAAAGAAAACCTGATTGCAAAACGACTTTATAAAAAGCTGGGTTTTTTTGCTTTTACCAATTACGATATATTTATGATCAGGGATATACAGGGAAATGCATGGCCTGAAAATACCTGATTCAGCCTCAGAGTTCGAACTACAAAAACTACTAAACAAATGAAACAGTATGTAAAATCATTTCTGTTGGTCTTGGCATTCGGTATTGTCATGAATGCGCAGGCTCAAACCGGAGCGATCAGGATCAACCAGGTCGGGTATTATCCTGACGCCAATAAAATCGCCCTTGTTGTATACACCGATGCCAGCACTTTTGAAATTGTAAATATTGAAGATAACGTTATCGAACTAAGTGGCAACCTCTCAACTGAAGTGTATTGGAAAGATGCCGGAGACAGTATCAAGCGCTGCGATTTCTCGGCCCTTGTAAAACCCGGAACCTATAAGGTTCGCATCCCGGGATTTGGCGAGTCTTTCCCCTTTGAAGTATCCAACACTATCCTGCGAAAGGCTGCCTATGCCTCCTTAAAGTCCTATTATTACCAGAGAAGCTCTTATGAATTAACAGCGCCCTTTGCCGGACTTTGGTCCAGAGCTGCTGGTCACCCCGACACAGCTTGCATATTTCATTCCTCAACAGGCAAAACCGGAAAACTCTCCTCCCCGGGCGGTTGGTACGACGCGGGCGATTATGGGAAATACGTTATAAATGCAGGGATATCTGTTGCCTCCATGCTCTCCTTTTACGAAAATTTCAATACCTTCTTTGCCGATGGTTCCATTCATATTCCCGAATCCGGAAATGGGAAAAATGATTTGCTGGATGAGGTGAAGTTTGAACTCGATTGGCTAAAAACAATGCAAGACAGCGACGGTGGTGTTTTTTTTAAACTTACAACACTCAATTTCTCTGGCATGGTAATGCCTGAAAAAGACAAGGCTGCCCGTTATGTTATTGGCAAGACTACTGCCTCAGCCCTTGATTTTGCAGCTATGATGGCTATGGCAGGGCGTATTTACGCAGAATATGATGCCGATTACGCGGCAGACTGCATAACCCGTTCAGAAAGCGCATGGGAATGGGCAAAGCTTAATCCCGCAATCTATTTTAAGAACCCTGCCGATGTTTCCACAGGTGAGTATGGCGACGGTAATGTTTCGGACGAATTCATCTGGGCTGCTGCGGAACTGCTCATCACAACCGGGAAAGAGGAATACAAAACCTACCTTAGAGGGAGAAGCGGCTCTTTAAAATATCTGAGTGCTCCCGGATGGCCATCGGTTCAGCCTTTGGCGTCACTGTCGCTGGCTACCCGCGCCAATACCTTGGATGAATCCATTCTAACCACAATAAAGAATTCAATCACAGCAACCGCCGACACCTGGCTGAGCCAAATCGCCTCCAATCCTGCCAGAATTCCCAGCTTTGGATACAACTGGGGATCCAACAGCGCAATTGCCAATCAGGGTGTAGGATTGTTGTATGCCTATATTCTTACCAATGACTCCAAGTACATAAAAGGTGCAGCAGAATGCGCCGACTATTTGCTGGGGAAAAACGCGACGGGTTTTTCTTTTGTTTCCGCATACGGAAGCAAAACCCCAATGTTTTTCCATCACCGCCCCTCGCACGATGATGGGATCCCTCAACCCATACCTGGTTTTGTTGCGGGAGGACCGAATTCGGGAAAACAAGACAGTGAAAAATATCCTTTTAGCGAGCCGGCAAAATGTTTTGTTGATGTAATGGGCAGCTATGCATCAAATGAGGTTTGTATTAACTGGAACTCTCCTATGACCGCCTTGTTTGCAGGTATCGACGCAGTATTGGGAGATGGCTCGGCTGTTGAATTCGAAGTCCAAACCAGCATGAACAACCCTCCTATCGTAACCATCAACTCACCCGGCTATGATTCGAAAAACGGTTCCGATAAAACCCTGACTGCCAAAGTCACAACCACCGACCCCGATGGAATCGCTAAAGTTGAGCTCTATATAAATTCACGTTTTTGGGGATCCTCTGCAAACAGTCCATTCGAATGGAATTTGAATTCCCTTCCATTCGGCAGCTATACGGTAACCGCTTTGGCTATCGACAATAAAGGGCTTGCCTACGACAAAACCAACCTGTTCTCCTATTACGCTGTTAATCAGGTCCCGGGAGTCGTTGAAGCCGAAGATTACTACAATATGTCCGGAATTTCCACCCAAACCACAAGCGATACGGGCGGAGGCTTAAACGTCAACGGCATTGCCACAACCGATTGGATTGATTTTAGTCTAAACGTATTGGAAGCCGGAGATTACCGCATCGAGTTTCGTGTTGCTAGCGCATCAGCCACAGGGAAGTTGGAGTTGCGCAAAACAACCGGGTTGGTCCTTTCCGCTCAAAACATACCGAATACCGGTGGGGCTCAAAGTTGGATCACCCTTTCCGACACAATCAATCTTGCAGCAGTGAAGCAAACACTTCGAATTTATGCTGTTGCCGGCGGATGGAATCTTAACTGGATCAACTTTGTACGCCTAAGCCCAACCTCTCTGCAGGAGCTGCCGACCTCGGAAAAAGGGTACGCCCTTTCTATTGCTCCCAATCCGGTTACAAGTACCTTCGCTTTGATCTATCAACTCGCAAAACCAGAGCCTGTTGAATTTTTGCTTTACGATTGTAAAGGTACCCTTCTCGACCGACAAAAAACCGAGGATACTGCCTCTCGCACCGGTGAATACAATTGGGTTTTCAGCAACCCCCTTGTGGCAGGCATTTATTATGTAAGCATGCAGCAAAATGGCATTAAAGTGGCAGCGAGCAAGCTCGTAAAAGCATTGTAATGATAAAAGCCAGAAGTAGTAATTTTGATCGCAAAAGATAACACAATATGATAAAATCCCTTTTCACATTCCTGTTTCTCATTTGCCTCTCACAAATATACGCACAGAAACTCATTGATGAGGAAATCTGGAATAAATGGGATCCTGCCATTCTTGCCAGTGCAAATACTGCGATGAATGCAGAATATATGTCGGGGGAGGAAAAGCTGGTGGTTTTGCTTAACAATCTGGCACGGATCGATGGATTGCTATTTTCCGAAACTTTTTTAAACTCGTATCTCGAAGGAGATGAAACCAATAAGTACATCAAATCTTTGTACAAAGACCTCAAATCAGTTAAAAACCTTCCTTTGCTCTATCCTGAAAAGGACCTATACGAGGTTGCCCTGGGACACGCTGAAAAATCTGGCAAATCAGGGCATGTTGGACATCAGGGCTTTGATGCAAGGTTTAAACCTTTAATGAAGAAATACAACAACGTGGCAGAAAATTGCGCCTACGGCTATGAAAAAGCAATGGATATCACGATCCAACTCCTTATCGATGAAGACGTTCCTTCTCTGGGGCATCGGCTAAACATGCTGAATCCCGAATACAATTCAATCGGAGTATCAATCCAGCCACACAAGGAATATCAGTTTAACTGCGTGATGAATTTTGGGAAAATTACCAAGGAAAGATGATTCATTCCGGAGTTGAAATATTATAATTCTTCGCTCCAAGAGGGCTGGAACCCAAAATATACCAAGCTTTTTTATAGCTTTACATCTACATTAAAATCATTTCTATGAGACTTGAACGTTCACATACCAAGGTAATTGCCACCCTCGGCCCTGCTTCACAGGATAAAGAGGTACTGCGCCAGATGTATGAGGCAGGCATTGATGTTTGCCGTCTTAATTTTTCGCACGGTTCGCATGAGGACCATCTGAAAAACATTCTTACAATTCGCGAGCTAAATATTGAGATGGATGTGAATGTGGCTATCCTGGCCGATCTGCAGGGACCCAAACTAAGAATAGGGGTTGTTCAAAACAACGGAGTAGAACTCGTAAACGGAAGTGTGTTTAAACTGGTTTCCGAGAAATGTGAAGGGACTGCCGAAAAGGCTTATATGAGCTACGAAAAACTCCCAAAAGATGTTAAAATCGGTGAGGTTATACTCATCGATGACGGTAAAATCAAACTCGAGGTAACCGACACGAATCTCATAGACACGGTTACAACAAAAGTAATTTATGGCGGAATCCTATCCTCAAAAAAAGGGGTAAACCTGCCAAACACCAAAGTATCGCTTCCAAGTCTTACCGAGAAAGATATCGAAGATGCTGTGTTTGCGCTTGAGCATAATGTCGATTGGATTGCCTTGTCGTTTGTGCGCTCGGTAAATGACATCATCGACCTGAAAAAACTCATTAAACAAAGTCGCAAAACCACCCGTATCGTCGCCAAAATCGAAAAACCCGAGGCAATTGATGAGATCGACCAGATTATCGATATGACGGATGCCATAATGGTTGCAAGGGGCGATCTTGGGGTTGAAGTTGCGTTCGACAGAGTTCCCATGCTTCAAAAACAAATCGTTGAAAAATGCATCATGCAGTCGAAACCCGTAATCATTGCCACCCAGATGATGGAGAGTATGATTACCAATTTCCGCCCCACCCGCGCTGAAGCAACCGATGTAGCCAATGCTGTCTTGGATGGAGCCGATACTTTGATGCTAAGCGGTGAAACCTCCACCGGAAAATTCCCGGTAGGAGTCATTCAGTCGATGCAGAAGATTATCGATTGGACCGAAGAAAACGGATTCAAATATTTCAGGAATCATCCCCCGAAAGATTTCTCCCTTACTTTCATGCCCGATTCGATCTGTTACAATGCCTGCATCATGGCAGAGCAAACCCAGGCAAAAGCCATATTAACCTTTACGCATTCGGGCTATACTGCCTTCAGGATATCTTCCTACCGTCCAAAAGCCAATATTTTTGCTTTTACGGTAAACAAAAGTCTCCTGCCGGTACTTAGCCTCGTATGGGGCGTGAGAGCCTTCGAGTCGACGGAGTACCAGACAATGGAAGCGTATATCAATTCTTCAATTCAGTTTTTGTTGGCCAAAAACCTTATAAAGCACGGGGATGTAATTGTAAGTGTCGGAAGTATGCCTCTTCTCGAAAGGGGTAAGACCAATATGCTGAAATTGAATTACATTTAAGGGAATGGCTAAAGAGGTGGATAGCACAATGACAGAGGATTTCAAGCAATTGCTCAAAGAAGTTGAAGAAACATGGCTAACCAGTCTTTACAGTCATGTCAGGGAAACTTTCGCGTCTGAGCCTTTACCCTCACATAACGAGGAGCATCATATGCGGGTATGGAATTACGCCCGTGCATTGATGTCTGAACTATCTTCCCGTGGGGTAATTATTGATAAGAGCTCACTCGAAAATCTAATAATCGCAGTTTTCTTCCATGATACGGGCATGAGCATAAACCGGGCTTCCGATCATGGCAGGGAAAGCCGTAAGTTGTGCGAGCAATGGATGGTGGCGAATCATATCCCCCGAAATGAAAACATGGATAAAGTACTGAATGTGATTGAGCATCATGATGACAAATCGTACCTGTTCTCAAGCGGGTTAACCACCGACAATCGGATCAATCTGCTCTCGGTTCTGAATGTTTGCGACGACCTGGATGCATTCAGTTACTGCGGGATTTACCGATACAGCGAAATATATCTTTTACGCGGCACAGGCATTGAAGATCTTGGGCAACAGGTAATTTCCAATGCCAGCAAAAGATTTGGGAATTTCATGGCAAATTGCATGTTGCTTCCCGGAATGATAAAAACACACGCCAGCCGATACGATGTGCTGGAGAACTTTTTCCGCCAATACAATGCCCAATTGCGCAAGGATCCAACCGGAAGAAGCATTGACCACGGACCGGTAAATATTGTGAAGATATTCTATCGCCAGATTCTCGGGGGAGTGAATTCAGTTGAGAGCCTCTGCTCTTCCGCCATAAGCGAGCATCAGGGAATGTATGAAAAAAGCTTTTTTGAAAGCCTCAGGAAAGAATGGTGTACCCCTTCCCAGACAGAGCCACTGGCCTGAACTACTTCACGTAGAAATCCAGCAGTTTATTTTCTTCCAGATATGCCGTAAGCCGGTCTCCAACTTTTACAGGCCCCACTCCTGCCGGGGTTCCGGTATAAATGAGATCGCCTGTTTTCAGGGTAATGAATTGCGACACGTAGGAGATAATATGCTCGAAGGAGAAAATCATCTCGGAAGTGTTACCGGTCTGAACGCGTTGTCCGTTAATATCAAGGTGGAAATTCAAATTATGAATATCGGCAAAGTTCGTGATCGGCAAAAATTTGCTTACCGGAGCCGAATAATCGAAGCCTTTGGCAATTTCCCAGGGTAGTCCGCCTTTCTTGCATTCGGCCTGCAAATCCCGTGCAGTAAAATCGATGCCCAGTCCTATTTGGGAAAAATAACGTGAAGCGTATTTCGTTTCAATCGATCGGCCCAGGCGTTCAATTTTTATTACAACCTCAAGTTCATGGTGAATGTCGCTTGAGAAATCGGGATAATAAAACGGCCTGTTGCGTATCACCAGCGCAGAATCGGGTTTCATGAAAAATACCGGTTTAGCGGGAACCGGGTTATTCAGCTCTTTAGCGTGTTCGTGGTAATTACGACCGATACATATTATTTTCATATCCTTTGATTTTGATCCGTACTACTTTCCGAAAGTTCGCAACTTAATGTTTGTGATAACCTTTTTTGTGTGCAAGGGGAAATCCCCATTCATAAGCCATCCGAAATAACCAGGATCCTTGGCGAGCACTTCCTCAACTGACTGTCCCTTATATTTCCCAAAATTAAAGACTTCAACTTTCTTGTCATTAAAGATGACCCTACCGGCAAAATCAACATTTTTATTGTGCGAAGAAAACTCAGCCAGAGCAGCCATATCGTTTTGCAATGTAGGATAACGGTCGAGTTGTGCCTTGAGAATTTCATAGGTGGCTTTGGTATCGGCTTCAGCGCTGTGAGCGTTTTCCAAATCCCGATCGCAATAGAACTTATAAGCAGCGCCAAGCGTGCGTTGTTCCATTTTGTGGAAAATGACCTGAACATCGATGAACTTGCGTTTGGTCATATCGATATCAACATCTGCACGCAAAAATTCTTCAGCCAGAAGCGGTATATCAAACTTGTTGGAGTTATAACCTGCCAGATCACAACCTTCTATCTCCCGGGCCAGACTTTTGGCAATGGAAAGAAAGGTGGGAGCATCCTTGACATCCTCATCCGTGATACCATGAATTGCAGTTGTTTCGGGAGGTATAGGAATTGTTGGGTTAATCTTCATGGTCTTGCTGCTCTCGTTACCATTCGGCTCGATTTTCAAGTAAGACAATTCAACGATACGATCGGTGGCAATATTGATTCCGGTGGTTTCGAGGTCAAAAAATACAATGGGATTCTTAAGGTTGAGCTGCATAATGTTTTTTTAAAATTGAAGCACGCAAAGCCGCGGTTTTATTTTATTAAACGCGACTTTGCGTGCCCAGTAAGAACGAGTTTAGCTTTTCGAAGCTCTATTAAGCGTTGATCATCATAGGCATCAACAACATAAGCACGTCTTCATTTTCATTTGCGGACTCGGCCGGAAGAATCAGACCTGCACGCGTTGGATCGCTCATCTCAAGAACCACTTCGGTAGCGGCTAGGTTTGAGAGTATCTCGATTAAGAAGGTCGATTTGAAACCGATTTCCATATCATCTCCCTCGTAAAGACAATTAAGCCTTTCGTAAGCAGAGATTGAGAAGTCAATGTCCTGTGCCGACACAGTGATCTGATTTCCTTTGAGCTGCAACTTAATAAGGTTTGAAGCTTGATTGGAGAATACAGAAACCCTGCGCAAGGTGTTGTAAAGTTCCAGCCTGTCGATATGAAGTTTATTGGGATTATCTGTAGGAATCACAGAATTGTAACTAGGGTAATTCCCTTCCACAAGCCTGCAAACCAGTGTGTAATCGGTAAGGGTGAAGGAGGCGTTTTTCTCATCAAACTCAACTCTCACGCGGCTATCCTGTTTCGGCAGGATGTTTTTCAAAAGATTCGCCGGCTTTTTGGGGAGTATAAAAGAAGCCGTTGCATCGGCTTTGCCATCGGTTCTTTTGTACCGAACCAACTTATGAGCATCGGAGGCAACAAATGTAAGATCATCGGGAGACATTTCGATGAATATCCCGTTCATTACAGGGCGAAGCTCATCATCGGCAGTGGCAAAAACAGTTTTAAGAATCCCGCTGAGCAATAGTTCCGAATCCACATCGATACTTACCTTTTTATCGTCCTTGAGTTGTGGCATTTGGGGGAATTCGTCACCATTCTGGCCCATAATAGTAAAACGGCCATTTTCGGAGTTTATGACAATATTATGGGTATCGTCGTTGATCTCGAACGTCAGAGGCTGGTCGGAGAACTCCTTGAGTGTATCGGTAAGAATACGGGCAGGGATGGCAATTTTCCCACCATCACTGGCATTGGCTAAGGTCAACTTGGTAATCAGAGTCGATTCGAGATCAGAAGCTGTAATTTCCAATTGTTTGTCTTTCAAGGAAAAAAGGAAATTATCCAAAATGGGAAGGGTATTCTTCGAGCTTATAACTCTGCTGATTGACTGCAGGTGACTTAGAAGTTCAGTACTTGAAACAACAAATTTCATTCTTTTTATTTTTTAATTTAACGATTCTTTTTTGCGGCAAAAAAATGCTCATTTACAATAAACGCGGAATCACCTTAAGAAATTCAGTTGACGATAAAAATTAAATCATTATATATCAAGCCATTCCGCATTCCTGAGCGCGACTTTATCAACTATCAATAATACAAAAAATTTGCGAGATGGTATGCTAAGCTATTTTTTTCTTTTGATAAACTTCAGATTCTGCAGGTTTGATCCATCTGACAGCTGAATTATGTAAATCCCTTCAGAAAGATGTGATACTGACAGTTTCAGGCTATTTGGGGAGGTGATTCCAACGGGTTCCAGAAAAACAATCTTGCCCATGATATCATAAATCCGGCAGATTATATCCTTCGAATTTTGACCGGATGACAAAACTATATTTATTTCTTCTTCAGCAGGGTTAGGGAAAATTGTGGTTGCCAGGATTTCCAATTCAGCAGAACGATCCGAGATATCGCACCTCACGAAACCTGTCCCGGGCGATCCCCCGATACATCCGGGAAACCAGTTTGTCGGATCACAAAGATCCAGATAAGGATCGATTAATTCCAATGTCACACCCTGGTCATAGGGTTCTGTAGGCCAGGGTTTTGTGCTGCAGTATTTTAGACCTGCCACCAAGATATTATTTTGATCATAAAGCAGTACACTATCGGAGGCAGAACCGAGCCCAAACCCAAACGAACCCATAACATTTTGCACCCCCGGATAGGCATTGTTGAATTTACTTATGCTTGAAGCAAGCACTAGTCGACCGTCGACCGGCAGATCATAGGAACCCAGAATGCCCCATTTGTGATCAGAATTCTCATCGGTTATATACCAACCCTCAAGGTTAATTGATCTTTCTCCAAAATTATGCAGTTCCACCCAATCGGTTGATGGAAAAACGTCGGTTGACCGGTAATTGATTTCGCTTATTGTGACCGCTTGTTCCGGAATTTGCCTTTTAAATCTGGCAACGAATTTATGCCCATTGGTTTTAACGTCGGCTTCGATCACAGGATTATTGACATCCTGAATGAAATTATTCGGTTCCCATGCGTCAAAAACGTAATTGCCTGATCCTTTTGCTTCCATGCGGACCGGAACACCGGCAAAATAGACTCCCTGCCAAGGGTAATCCTTAGGGAAAATGGTGTTTATCCCTATGGTACCGGCATTCTCGGGTTGCACCTGCAGTTCTATGGTGTATTTCGCCGACAAACTAAAATTCTTCAGAATGTTACTTCTTACAACATTCGATCTTTTATTCAAATCGCTCAGAAAATAAGACATATTGGAAGCATATTGAATCATTTTGCCATCTGCCTGGGATTCACCACCTCCCCATAACACATATTCGCTTCGCATTTCTGAGAAGGAGGAATCATAGACCGCTTGCGCCAAGGGAAAAGTTTCCGCGGGCAGATAGTAGGAATTCATAATGTCGGCAAACCTGTTTATGAAGCTATTCTTATACTTCGGACTTTTGATCATTTCCTTCCAAAACCTCAAATAAGGAACGTCTTGACTGTAATCGAGCATAAACTTGATGTGATCGGTGTAATAATCAGTCCAACCATTTGGATTAAGTCCCCATTCCAGATCCTGCAGGATGAACCGCCAACGGTAATCGGTGAAATCCCCATTCACGATTTTAATGTTGTTGTACGGCCAGTCAGTATTTGTCATCCAGGATTGGGCAATGATGTAATCGGTATAATAGTCAATATCCAATATCTCATCAGCTTTTTCGAGGTAAACCGAATCAGAGGGATCCAATGTCAGGAATCGTTCATAATCGCTAAAAAATGTATCAACGGAACCGTTTAATGCTCTTAGAACCGAGTTATAATAGTAACTAAGTGAAAGTAGATGAAATGCACTATCCACATTGGCTTGGTAATTTTTTTCGAAGTATTGGTCATTGAGCTTTTCTCGCATATCGTACAGGCCGAAATAACTGCCGTTTATGTATACAACTGCAGGGGTTGAAGCCGAATAATAGTTAAATGTATTATTTGCTGCAATTTTGCACTGCATCGCATCCTTAAACGGAAAAGTTAGCCATTGATTGCTGCCGTTGCGCAAGTAAACAGATTTGTAATCATCCCGCTCTGTACGATCCGCAAAAAGGGGGTATTCCAAGTCTTCGTCCCCATAAAGATTGTTCCCGAATTCCAGCCGAAAAGAATGTTGGGGATTTGAGCGACTACCTCCGGCACCGCCATCAATTTGAATACCCGAGAACTGTTCGAATTCCTTTTTTCCTAAAGCGTCAAAATATTCAACATAGCAAGGTCTCTCCCATTCCTGAAACCAGTTGTCGAATATCCCCTCTGTCCCATAAAGGTTCACGCTATTCGTAATAACAGAAAGCACAGGTAATGAATGCATTGTGTTGTTTATGAAATATGAATTAGCAACCGAGCGGCTCTGCAAAGTATCGGCCGTACTGAAACATATCGCACGCAGCACTTTCGATGTGGGGATAACAATCGCGGCAGAGTCAAATAAAGGCGAATCTCTGTCAGGCTCACTGCCATCAAGTGTATAATGGATTTCAGAACTTGGGGAAGAAGAGCTGAGAAAAACCGACTGCTCACCGGGAAAAAAACCTTCTGCAACTGAAAATATGGGTTCCGGCTCCCGAAACATTGAGTAAAGCTTTGTATTGTTGGGCTGCGATGGCGTAGGCTGAATAAAAATACCCCAGATATCCGCACCATCGGTTTCGCGCCCCAGGGACCAACCGTGGTCCAGATTATGAACCCATACTGTCTCAAAAACTCCAGACCCTGATTTTGACAGGTAGATTTTTTCACCAGAGCCGCTGATTTTAAAATTAGTGTGGAATGAATTCAGTTTCGTGGGAAGCAACCATGAAGGGGATTTTTCGAAAACAGATAAGGAATCGTCAATCAGGAATGACAAAAATGGGATAAGACTTAAATCCGATGAGGTGCTGTCGACATTGTGAACTTCGATAGCCAACACGTTTTTTCCGGTAAGCAAAAGGGAATTCACGAAAGCCGTATCGAGGAAAAAGCTCTCTGGCAAGCCGCCAGAATACATCATGGCTTCATGGTTCGATGCAGCAGGAGAATTCCAGGCAGGATCCCCCTCAATATTTGAACGAGCAATCTCAACACCATTTAGCCAGGCAATAAACCCATCGTCGTAATCGACATGCAAAACCACATCGGCAAAACGAAAATCCTCAGGTACGAGAAAACTGTCCCGAGCATACACAACCAATGTTTTATATGAAACAACGGAGGAATCGTCTTCATCCCCGTAACCAATCCCCGCCTTTCCGGCATTCCATTCAACGGGAATAAAATCGGGGTGCTTCCAATTTGCAGGGGTTGTATCCGAGGGAACCGTATATGAAAAATTATGTTCAGGCAAAACCGCGCTCTCCCAATGCCATGAACCTTCGGGAAATTTGTTTTTTCCGGAAGCAAAAACAAGCAAATGTTCGCCAGCCTTAAGATCATACGAAGAGAACCCCCACTTCTCAATTTGTGCGGAATCGTCACTTAAATAATACCCAAGCAAATTACAAACCGAATCGGAAGCATTAAAAAGCTCTATCCAATCTTCAACTTCATTATCCCCATCCAGAACCTGTCCGGAGTTCCTGTTTGATATTTCGTTTACAACTATTTGTGCATCAGAAAAATTAGAGGTGACAAAAGCTAAAAAAAAAACAACAATAAATGTAATCCTGTTCATCAATATTAGTAAGGTGCATTGTAAAATTGCACTTTATATTTCAAAATTCATAACTAAAGGCAACAATTATCCCATTATTACCTCAACAAAGTGATCTTTTTCAGGGGATAATAACGGAATACGGTTACCCTGGACTTGCTTGCCATCAACAATAATTCTCTTTACACCTTTTGATACTCCATCGGGATTCGAAACATTGATGTGATAATTTGCACCTCTGAATTTCCGGATTACTTTAAAATTTTTCCAGTCCTTTGGAATGCATGGGTCAATCGACAAACCGTCGTAATCGGGCCTGATTCCCAAAATATACTGGGTTATTGCATAATAGTTCCAGGCGGCAGTACCCGTAAGCCAGGAGTTTTTGGCTTCGCCGGGCTTAAATGCATCTTTTCCTGCAACCATCTGGGAATATACATAGGGTTCGGTTTTATGCAGATCGCTGATCTCTTCCAGATAGGCAGGGCAAATTTTCTGATAATACTCCCACGCCCTGTCTCCGCGGCCAATAACGGTTTCCCCAATCATAATCCAGGGGTTGTTGTGACAGAAAATCCCGGCGTTTTCTTTGTATCCCGGGGGATACGTGGAAATTTCGCCGTACTCGATAAAGTATTTGGTAAAAGCAGGGTTGTTAAGTACAATGCCATATTTGGTATCAAGTCGTTCTTTAACCGCATCCAACGATTTAAGACACATCCCTTCTTCCTTGCCGATAGCGGCCATGGTACACCATCCCTGAGATTCAATAAATATTTTCCCTTCTTCGTTCTCATGGCTGCCTACCTTGTTGCCATAATAGTCATAGGCGCGGATAAACCACTCTCCGTCCCAACCGTGTTTCATAACTGTCTGGATCATTGTGTCGACATGCTTCCGGGCGCGGGCTGCCTCATCTGTTTTTCCCAACCTTTGGCATAGTTCGATATAATCCTGACCATAGATCACAAACATTCCTGCAATCATTACCGACTCGGCTTTTGTGCCTTCCGATTTGTTCTCTGTGGTCTGAAAAGATTCGTTCGGGTCGTTTGAGAAGCAGTTCAGGTTCAGGCAATCGTTCCAGTCGGCTCGGCCAATGAGAGGTAGTCCGTTGGGACCAAAGTTATTCACAACATGGTCGAATGAAACACTCAGGTGGTCGAACAAGGTACGGGCCAAAGACCAATCGTTGTCAAAAGGGACCTTCTCATCGAGAATTCCAAAATCGCCAGTTTCCTTAATGTAGCTGATAGTTCCCAGAATAAGCCATAGCGGGTCATCGTTAAACCCTCCACCAATATCATTATTCCCTCGTTTGGTAAGAGGTTGGTACTGATGATAACATCCGCCATCAGGAAATTGAGTAGAGGCAATGTCGATGATTCTTTCCCTCGCTCTTTCAGGAATTTGATGCACAAAACCTACCAGGTCCTGGTTCGAATCGCGGAATCCCATCCCCCTTCCAATCCCTGACTCGAAGAATGATGCCGAACGGGAGAAGCAGAAAGTCACCATGCATTGGTACTGGTTCCATATATTAACCATGCGGTCGAGTTTCTCGTCGCCAGAATCCAATGTATACACGTTAAGGAGCTTATCCCAATACTTATGCAGCTCTGCAAGCGAAGCGTCAACCTTTTCGGTTGTGTCGAACTTTGCGATTGCCTCTCTGGCTTTTTGCTTATTGATAATGTTTTTTGATTCCCATTTCTCATCTTCATTATTTTCAACATAGCCGAGCACAAAAATAAAGTCTTTGGTTTCCCCGGGTTTAAGCTCAACTTCGATAAAGTGGGATGCAATGGGCGACCAGCCATGAGCTTCGGTGTTGCGGGATTTGCCATCGGCTACAACCTGCGGTTCATCAAAGCCGTTGTATAATCCTATAAACGATTCGCGGTCGGTATCGTAACCTGAAACCGGTGTATTTACCGAGTAATAGGCATAGTGGTTTCTGCGTTCCTTATATTCCGTTTTGTGATAAAGTACGGACCCGTCGATTTCGACCTCACCGGTGGAAAAGTTGCGTTGAAAATTCTCCATATCAGCAGCGGCATTCCACAGACTCCATTCAATAAAAGAAAAAACCTTAAGCTTTTTAACTTCGTTGGAATGATTCGTAAGGCTGAGTTTCTGAACTTCAGCCCATGTCTTAAGGGGAACAAAATAAAGAGCTGTGGCGGTGATATCGTTCTTCCGTCCGGAAATCCTCGTGTAATTCATCCCGTGGCGGCATTCGTATGAGTCCAATTCTGTCTTGCAGGGCTTCCATCCAGGCGACCATATTGTGCCACCGTCGTTAATATAGAAATACTTCCCTCCACTGTCCATGGGAACGTTATTGTAGCGATAACGTGTGAGTCGGCGAAATTTCGCATCCTTATAAAATGAGTACCCGCCGGCGGTATTGGAAATAAGAGAGAAAAAGTCCTCATTTCCCAAATAGTTAATCCATGGCCAGGGAGTACGGGGATTTGTAATAACATATTCCCGGTTTGTATCGTCAAAAAATCCGTATTTCATTCTGTAACAATTTTGATTTTAAAGGTTTAATAGCTTGTCCGCCTTAGTCAGAGAACCGCACATGATGGATTACCAACAGGTCGCTTTTGTGATGCAAATAATCAAAGGGTTTGCATTAGGCTGAGTTGATATTTTAATTATTGTAAAAAACGTTTCGTCTTTTCTTAAATATTCTGATGTTCAAGTTTATCCCACCATGTGAATTTAAGCAGAGTAGTAGTAACAGCCGCAATGATCAAAACAACCGACATGGCTCCAAATTTATGAAGAACAAAATAGATGGGAAGCATCACCAGCGATGTTTGCCAGATAATTCCAACTCCCACGTTCAACATATCGATCTTAAAATTTTTGTTTCTGACAAATAAAGGGTTTTCGGCAACCACCTGATCATGTACAGGCTTCCAAAATCCCCACGGTCTTACGTTTTGATAAAATCCCTTCAATGTATTCATATCGGTAGGCTGGGTTAAGTATGTAGCAACAACGCAGCCAATGAGGGATGGCAATAAAATAAACGGAAAGAAGTACAACACTCGGATATCCGGAGCACTGTCGGGGAAAAGGGCTTCGAGTACTCCCGGGAAAAACATAGGTACAGAGCTGGCGAGAATACCTGCCAGCATGCCCCAGAAATATCCGTTTGAATTAAATCTCCACCAATACCATTTAAGCACGTTGGCGGCAGTATAACCGCCCCATAACGCCGAAACGAGGAGCTGAAGAACCTGGTTGACATTTTTTGCCATCATACCCAAAACAATACTCACAACAACAACAATTATCCCCACGGTGTAATTGGTTCGTTTAATGGTTACATTACTTGCCTTTGGCCTTATATATTTCAAATAGATGTCATTTGTAATATAAGCCTGAGCAGCGTTTAGCGTTCCGGCAAATGTGGACATGAATGCAGCAAGGAGACCGGCAAGCAGCAAGCCGAGCAAGCCGGTTGGAACAAACTGGTCGATTGCGGATGGGAGAATCTGTTCAAAATCGATTTTCCCTGCAACCATAAGATCCAACCTGTCATAAAAAATGATGCCAAGAACAAAGAATCCGGAGATCATGAGATATCTTACAGGCATGAGCACCAGGGAAACAAACCCGCTCATCTTGGCTGCTTCCGCGGGGGATTTTGAAGCCAGGATTTTCTGCATATCGTAATTGGGTGCAGGCCCGGCCACGCTCAGCAGAATACCTTTGCAAAGCATCATCATGAAAAAAGCAGAAAATAGGGTATAGCCGTCATCTCTGACCTTCTGATTAACGTCGGAGATGTAATTTGTCCAATCTATATCGAGTGTTCTGCCAAAAAACGGACTCATCCAACCTTCAGGAACATTTATACCATTTGAGCCAACAGCATTAAATGCAATTATAGCTACTGCTATAGATGCCAATGTCATGATGGTGTATTGCAACACATCTGCCCAGACAATGCTAATCATTCCTCCTAGTACCGAATAAAAAACAGCAAACAAAGTAAAAGCTATTCCATAAAGATGCGGCACGTATTGGGGTGCAACATTGAGGTTCAGGTATTGATTTACCACCTCCCAGGGAATGAAAATCTCCATAAACTTACCCAAGCCAATAAAACCATAAGCTAAAAAGCCCAAACCACTTATTAGTGCAAAGATTACAACAATTCCATGGGAGAGCTTGCTTCCGGTATCCGTTCCGAAACGTGTGGTAATCCATTCCGCACCGGTAGTAACATTAGAGCGCCGTAGCCATGCAGACAAAAACATCATCAGGAAAATCTGATTAAAAACAGGCCAGAGCCAGGGAATCCAAATACTTTTCAAGCCATACACAAAACCTATTGTAACAAGCCACATGGTGCCGGAAATATCAAACATTCCCGAGGCATTCGACAAACCCAGCATATACCAGGGCATTGTATTGCCACCGAGCAAGTATGAGTTTTTGTCTTTCTCTGCCCTCTTTTTCAAGAGAAGGCCAATAACCACTGTTGAAGCCAGATAGGCAAGGATTATTAATACATCGATCAGGTGCAGGGACATAATTTAAGAGTGTTAAGTAGTTTTAGCTTCCTTTTCTAAATAAAATATGGACGTTCCTTTCGCGTCCGTATAAAAATATCGCGACTGAACATATATAGTTGAGCAGGCTTATGTGGCACTCCCTTTTGCTTTTCCTTCAAGGGCACAACATAATTCATCTGAGCCACCTTTTTTCTGAAATTGCGCTTATCGAAACTCGTTCCCAAAACCGCTTCATAGAGCTTCTGCATTTGAGATAAGGTGAATTTATCGGGAAGAAGTTCCAAACCGATGGCATCATGCTGCAACTTATATCGTAGGTGGGATAGTGCCTTTTCCAGAATTTGGTTGTGGTCGAAAGCCATGTTTAGCACTTCGTTAACTGAATACCATTTGACTACTCTCCCCTTTTGGGCTATTTTGACATTGGTGGAAGGAAGAAGTGAAAAATAGCCTACGGTAACTACGCGGTTGCTAAACACATCCCCAAACTGCTCATGCCAAAGTTTATCGTTCGGGTGCTCAAGGCGATCCAAAGCGCCAAAGGTGTAAAATTGCTCAAGTACCAGATTACCCAAGCCTGTAAGATCCTTAACAATTCGGGCAGCAGCCGAGTCAAGATCCTCGTCCTCATAAATATGATATCCTGTAAGTGAAAGGTCGGAGAAGACGATCTTCTTTTTGTCAGCGGTTCTGAGCGTGCGTTCTACCAATAAAACTTTAAGCTGATCGACATCAAACCCAAAAATCACGCAATCAACCGAAAGGTTTGGTTCCCATTTATGTGACATACTTTCTTAAACTGATTAGATATTTAGCGAAAGATACTATAATTAGTGTAATAATTACAATAACTACCAAAAAAATACATTTTTTTTTTGACATTAAAACAAAAGCGGTATTCAAATATTGCTATTCAGACTTAAGAAAATGATCTCTATCCTGAAGCAGAAGGTCCAATACCATAAACCTCGTTACTTTTAAGCCTGGTTGGTTATTGAATTGTACCAATCCCTTGTACATATCCTCCCCCTGAGGGTGGAGATAGGGATAAACTTTAAGTTCATATTCCCGTCCTCTGACATCCTCAATCTTTAAAATCCACCGAGCTTCTTCCTTACTTTTCAAGTCATCATTTTCGGTGTAATCATAGAAAACATTGCCGAAATAGCTGAGGTAAAAATCCAGTTTTTCTTTGTCGACCCGCGTTTCAGAGATTTCAATGTCACTGAATCCCTCGTAAAGCTTTGCAACGCCCTCCGACTGAACAATCCGGAAATCCTGATCCGGATTATATGGGTAAAGCACTGCGACTTCGAGTATTTCAGATGGCTTAAGATTAATAAGAGTCCGGTCGCTCCAATGATCCATCTCAGCACTTACCAACTCCGACGGATTGGTATCGGGAAATCCGCTCACAACAATTGAAAAACGCTTTTCAGAGCCCTCCTTCTGCAGAAATGAGATCCCTTCTGTTTCATAAAAGCGAAACGAATGTCTTTTTCTTCCCTCGAAAACATTCAACAAAATATCTTTTTCCCCATGCAGTTCAGGCTTACTGATCACCCCTGTAACCCCAATTCTCTGAAAGGCAAACAGGAAATTATTAATAGCCACATAACTGGCATTTGGCTTGCCGTTGAGAAGCCAGAAACCATCCTGCCGGAAAAGGATAATGCTGTCGGCGGAGATTATTTCGATGCGATTCACTGAAGCAGTGTCGGCAATTATAAAATTGTTCTCCTTGTTAAGAAAACTCCCCAGCTTTCCCCGAAACAAAAATCCGGCGAGTACCAGGCATGAAATAATGATTAAATAAGCAATTTTTCTCATTCTTTACTTTTTTGCCTATCCTAAAAAGAGAGGGGAAAATCCATTGAATACCATTGAAACTATAAAAATGCTTGTAATGTCGCTTAAGTTCCACACTATAATTTTCTATTTCAAGTACTTGCGTCTTCTGAAAATACTGAATGCAATGCCAAAAACAAGAATAACAGATACAGGTAAAACTGTATTTATCAACTTCCACTTAAATTTCATTTCCGAAGTGCGAATTCTCGTTTTATCGAGAAGCCTCAGCTTGAACTCCCTAGACCGCAAGGCAATGAGCCCCTGATCATCGGTCATGTAATTAATCACATTCATCACAAACTCCTTGTTCCCAAAAGTTTGCCGGGTATCCTTGTCATATCCCAGGATCATAGGGATGTTTCCGTCTGCTGTAACCTGCACATCGTTCCGTATCATATCACCGTCCCCAGCCACGAAAATCATGGTTGGCTTCGATCTCTTCAAAATTTCGACATCCTTGGGTGAAACGCCTTCCGGAGCCCCATAGTTTGCGTAAAACGATTCGAATTCCCCTTCGGCAAGAATAGCAACAGGCAAGCGGGATTTGTTGAAAGTGCCTCGATTTGGAGCACGTGTTACCTCTTCCATAGAAATATACACAGGATTGTCAATCCTTGCGCTGGTATCGGAACTCGCAAGCAATACCGTGCGTTTCAATCCGGGAATAACTACCGGTGTTGTGTCTATAGCACTCACAAATTCCCCTTTAACATAATTAAGTCCACGGGTAAGCATGTTTTCGGGGGAGGCTGTCATAAGCGGAAAGTACCACCATGGCATGAAAGAGGTAGTCGGATCCTGTCCGTCAACAGAGCTCTCGACCTTAACATAGTTGCATTGAATATCTTTTATCAGATTGTAGTCGATCCGTATGCCATATTTAAACAACAGATCGTACAGATTAACATCATTGAATTCCGTAAACGTCCGTCCGGAAACCAGGCTGTCGGCATGGGTTTGCACAGGATCCAGGAAAAACAGGACCTTCCCGCCCCGCATAATATACTGATCGATAACAAATTTATCCCGATCGTTAAACTTATTCAAGGGTTGTGCAATAATCAATGCTTTATAATCAAGCAGGTTTGTCAGATTGCCGTTTATCGAACCGCGGTCGACCTGAAAAAAGAGGCTTAGTTCCACACTCAGGTCATTTACCTGGAAAAAGTCAAGCTCATTATGTCCTTCGATGAAGGCTATTTTCTCCACCTTTTTCGAGGACAAGCTTTTTATTGCCCTTATAAATTCATATTCAAGTGATTGAACCGAGTTATTCAGGTTTATCTGGTAAGACAATCCCGGATTGTTTTTCAAAAGATTCACAGGAAAGTCGATTCCCTGATAGCTCAAAATAGCACCGGGAAAAATAATCTTTGTGGAAGTCCCGCCCTCGGCATCCTTGATTCGGATATCGGTTACACGGAGTCCTCGCTGGGCAAGGTTCTGCATAACCTGGTTTCGTATTTTCACATCCGGTTCGGCATAAAGATTCACAAATTCAAAGTCAATATTACTTCCCGCATAAGCACGGAATTCCAGAAGCATTTCCTTAATCGACTGACGGAACCTAACCAAGTCGGAAGGGAGCTCTCCCTCGAGAAAAACACGGATATACACAACATCATCCAGGTTCTTTAGAATTTCGCGGGAGTTGTGATTCAGGGAAAAACGTTTCTCGGAGCTCAGATCTAAACGGAAGAACTGCAAACCTGCTGCGAAGTTTGCCAGTAAAACCAGCAATATTACTGTCAGTAGCTGGACAAGATGCTTACGTCTGAGTTCTTTCCTGTTCATAAGATTTGGTTACCATTTTCTGCTCTGCAGACTTGTTTTGGTTAAAAAAAGAAAGAGAAATATAACGGACAAAAAGTAAACAATATCGCGACTATCAATAACACCACGTGAAACCGACTGATAATGGTAATCGATACCAAACATCTCGATTATGCTCACCCAATTACCAGAAGAAGCAATTGAGGCAATAAAGCCGAATCCCAGGTAAAATAAGAATGAAAAGAGTACCGCCAATATGAACGCAACGATCTGGTTTTCGGTGAGGGAAGAAGAAAAAACCCCGATAGATGAATAAATCCCACCTAAAAAAACCAGCCCGATATAGGAACCCCATGTTCCTCCAATATCGAGGTTTCCCGGGGGACTGCCCAACCTGTATATCGAATAAAAGAAGACTAAAGTGGGTAACAGTGATAAGATTACCAAGGTCCAGGTTGCCGCAAACTTGGCCGCTACAATTTCAATTTCTCTGACGGGACGGGTGAAGAGTAATTCCAATGTGCCTGAACGTTTCTCCTCGGCAAACATGCGCATGCTTATGGCTGGAACGAGAAACAGGAACACCCATGGAGCCAGTGAAAAAAGGGTGTCGAGGCTGGCGTACCCGTTATCGAGAACATTCATCTGTCCGCCAAAAACCCACATAAAAAGGCTAGTAAGCAGAAGGAACACCACTATCACCAAAAGTCCTGTGATTGAGCTGAAGAATCCCCGTATTTCCCTGGAGTAAATTGTTAACATAATAGTATCAATGGATGCACGAAAATACTGTAAAAGTTCGATTAATCAAACCCAATATACCTGAGCTTTTTTGACTTGTAGGTGAAGACCCTTCAAATCTCAGTTTTTGGAGCTGAACAGGAAGAAGTCGTACTATTTAAAATCTTCTGGCAGCTCTGACTCTGGGATATCGTCGATTTCAACAATCTGAACATTATAAAAATAAAACCTCAGGATATCGGAGGCTGAAAAACCCTGCCTGGCCATTTCCATCGCGCCCTCCTGACTCATGCCAACCCCGTGTCCGTATCCCTTTCCCCGTATCAGAACCATATCACCTTGTCTCTCCATCGAAAAAAATGCCGATCGTAACATCAGTTCACTGCGGATATCAGCCAGCCTGAGGGAATCATTACCCAGAATGAAATGTTTTTTGCGGTGGTCCTGAAGAATTAAAAGCTGGTCGTCATTAAGTTTGCTGATATCGGATTGACATTTTCGCTGAAGGAATTCCTTCCATTCGGCAAAACTTATGGATTTCTCCCATTTAGCATTTCGCTGTCCGAGAGAAAATGGGTCAAGAACCGCCTGCAGGTATTCCTCTCCGCTGTTCCACACATCGGTAGCCCTTTGAGTTTCGCCACCGCTGTTGGAATGAAAAATAGCTGAAACGATAGAAGAACTCTGGTCTGCCAGCACAAGCCCATGGCTTGCCAGAACGGCATCGTGAATCATTGGGTTTCCCTCGCTCACACCGTGATATGCCTGGCAATGTGTGTTATCGCACAAATTGAAATTCTGGCCCGGATGTTTCCCCCAGTTATTGATGGCATAGCTGCGACAAAGGATGGCCTGTGCCTTGTAAAACTCAAAACCAGCAGTTGACCCGCTTTCTGTTTCCACAACCCCCGCCAGATACTCATCAAGGGGCAGTTTATTGATTATCTGAATGGTTCCGTGAAAGAGATTAATCTCCAAACTTCCGGGATACTGGCGGGTGTCCCACGCGGGATCCACCAATTTCAGCCGGAAATTGCTTTTGGAGGCTACCTCCTTAATTTCCAATTGATCGAAAGCTCCGAAATGCAATTCACCATCCATAAGCACCAGTTTCCCATTCATCAAGCTGATGTAAACGAGCTCCCCGATTTTTATCTCCCGGTAGAATACCGAATCACCATAAGCATGATATGATCCACCGACACAATGAAAAACAAGGGTCTTAGGGGACTGGTCATCGAAAAGACCGACCCGTACCTCCTGTGCAGCAAGCCTGAACGTGAAAAGCCATACCAGCAAAAGATGTAAAAGCAATCTCAATATCCTTCCCCTGTTAATTCCCATATTCGTTTTGCTATCCTGTTCGATGTACCATCACTACCAAGCGTAGTTATGATTTGTTCGTATCCTTCAAGTATTTCATTTCTTCTTTTGCTTTCCACTGAGATTTGCCTGAGCTCTGTCTCAATATCCCTGGCAAGGTTGAATTGCAGGAGTTCTTTAACCAACTCCTTTTCGGCAATCAGGTTTACAAGTGAGAAAAACCTTATTTTTATCAGCAACCAACCAATAATATAGGTAATCGGACCGGTTTTAAAGACAACCACCTGGGGAACCCTGAACAATGCGGTTTCGAGTGTTGCTGTACCTGAAGTAACTACAGCCGCATAGGCATTCTGAAGCAGACTGTATGTTTTATTGTAAACAACCTTAATGTCTCGTTCCCCGAGAATTTTCCGGTAATGCTCTTCGGAAATTGATGGTGCCCCGGCCACAACAAACTCGAAATCAGAAAATTCCTCAGTGGCTTTAACCATTTCGGGCAAGCAGCGACTGATTTCATGCCGCCGGCTACCGCTAAGCAGCGCGATAATGGGTTTATTGGAGAGATGATTCTCTTTTCTGAAGTCACTTTCCGGATCGTTGTTTTTTTGAAACTCCGACAAAGCGTCTTTCAGGGGATTCCCATAAAACTCCACTTCCATGCCGTTTTCCCGAAAATACCCAAGTTCAAATGGGAAAATGACAAAGAGTTTGAAGATATACTTTTTCAGCTTTTCAATCCTTTTCTTTTTCCATGCCCATACCTTGGGAGCAATATAATACATGGTCTTTATTGAATTCCCGTGGGCGAATTCCGCGATGCGCAGGTTGAAGCCGGCATAATCGATAAGGATGAGCACGTGGGGGTTAAATTCGAGGATATCCCCTTTGCAGATTCGCAGATTGCGGGTAATGGTGCGGATGTTGGCAAGCACGTCAACGAATCCCATAAAAGCCATTTCACGGTAATGCTTTACCAAAGTGCCTCCCACGGACTTCATCAGATCACCCCCGTAGAACCGGAACTCGGCCTGTGGGTCTGTTTCTTTCAAAGCCTTCATCAGGTTCGAACCATGAAGGTCACCCGAGGCTTCTCCGGCTATAAGGTAGTATCGCATCCCGTT
>CAMAZH010000022.1 GCA_945863035.1 Chitinophaga pinensis
GCAGCTAAAAGAGCAAGTGCAGTCAATGCTGCGGATCCGATAGCGAAACCTTTTCCTGTTGCAGCTGTGGTGTTTCCAAGCATATCAAGAGCATCAGTTCTTTCTCTTACTTCTTTTGGAAGATGAGCCATTTCGGCATTACCACCAGCGTTGTCAGCGATGGGTCCGAAGGCATCTGTAGCCAGGGTTATGCCAAGGGTTGAAAGCATACCAACTGCGGCAAAGCCAATCCCGTAAACTCCCTGAGAGAAATCCTGAAATCCACCGGCAAAACCATAAGCAGCCAAAATACCAGCTACGATGGTAACAACAGGAATCCATGTGGAAAACATTCCCACTGCAAGACCGTCAATAATTGTGGTTGCAGGACCAGAAAGGGTTTGCCCGGCAATTCCTTTTGTTGGCTTATATTCATCGGAAGTGAAGTATTCTGTTCCCTGTCCGATAATTACACCGGCAACAAGACCTGAAACAACTGCGCCAAAAATGCCCCATGTAATCATTCCGAAATTAGCCATTACAGCCAGAACTATCAAGATTAAGAGGGAGCTTCCTCCGGTACCGATCAATAATGCATTTAGAAGGCTCTTTTGTGAGGCTGACTCTTTGGTCCGAACCATAAAAATACCAACTATCGAAAGTATAATACCAACTGCGGCCACAATCATCGGCGCAATAACAGCATTTGTCTGAGCTAATTCAGGGTTGGCGGAATTTTTGAAACTCAACGCAGCTCCGAGAGCAGCGGTTGCAAGAATAGAACCGGCATACGATTCGTATAGGTCGGCGCCCATTCCGGCAACATCACCAACGTTATCACCAACGTTATCGGCAATGGTAGCGGGGTTTCTGGGATCATCCTCAGGAATACCGGCTTCAACTTTACCAACAAGGTCAGCACCCACATCGGCAGCTTTTGTGAAAATACCTCCGCCAACACGGGCAAAAAGAGCCTGGGTTGATGCACCCATACCAAATGTTAACATGGTAGCGGTGATCTCAATCATTTTCTCATGAGGAGTGGTTCCGGGAGCAACAAAATTCAAACCTAAAAGGTGAACTCCTGTCTCCATGTGTTCGGGAGTGTAAACAAGTTTTGTGAGAATAAGGTACCAAGCTGAAATATCGAGGATGGCAAAACCAACCACAACCAATCCCATTACGGCTCCACTTCTGAAAGCAATGATAAGCCCTTTATTCAACGACTGTGATGCTCCGTGAGCAGTTCTTGCCGAAGCATAAGTTGCGGTTTTCATACCCAGATAACCACAAAGCCCGGAGAAAAAACCACCGGTTAGGAACGCGATGGGAACAAATGGGTTCTGTACACCCATATAGGCAAGACCTGTTAAAATAAGTACCAGCACAATAAAGATTTTTCCAACCACTTTGTACTGGCTCGAAAGGTAAGCCATAGCTCCCTCTCTGACGTACAAGGCAATTTCCTTCATCCTGTCTGTTCCTTCCGAGTTCTTCATCATGTCCTGATAGAAGTACCAGGCGAATACCAGCGCTGCAACCGAGGTTGCGGGCACTAACCAAAATAATGCGTCTGAATTCATACTATTTATCTTTAAATTAAATTTATAAATTATTATATAAAAAGGAATAAGCTATGGCAATCGGGAGAATCCCGGAGAAATAAGTGTCAGATATAAAGCTAAGTACCTTCAAATCTTACGGTTTATTTTTAAAGGGCTAAAGATATGTAAAATAGTTCTTCAATATCAAACTCCCTGAAAGCGAAAACGAATCGTATTTGCCTAAAAACATTTGGGAGACATAAGGCATTGCCCCCTAAACCCTGAGATATAATGTTATTTAACAATTACTTACAAGTGTCGATTCGACACTGAACCCAAGAATGAGCCCTTTAAACTATTTGCGAATCAACCCAAATCTATTCTAATTCTAAATAAGGAGCCCACCATAAGAATCGATTATCAACAGGAAAACAAAGTGTCCGGAAAATAGGAATTTGTTGTCCTCCCCTCGAAAAAAACATCCAATAACAGAAATACTGCCCATAATTAAGCTTGACTATTTAAATAATTCATATTTTTAACCGTCTTTTTAACCACCAAAATCAAAACTATGAAGAAACTACAGTATGCCGTACTGTTCATCCTCGCTCTTGGCAGTACAAACGCCTTCTCCCAGCTATCCGACAGGGTTAACAGCCCCAGCACCTTTAAAGTTGGTACCCGCCCGGTAATGGGCAACTATGGTTTGTTTCTGGGCCTTGCTTACAACGAGCTCGAATACTGGTTTGATCACGATCTTGAGTACAACGGTTTGCCGATCGTGAGTTTAAAGTATTACCGAACCGACAACAACGTTTGGAGAATAGGATTTCAAACCTCCACAACAAACAAAATCCTTAAAGGTACCGTTGACCCTGCCATAAACCCATCCACCCTGACGGAGAAAAAACTAATTGACAACACTTCAAGACTCACCTTCTATCCCGGCTACGAACACCATTTCACAAGTTCCAACATTATGGATGTTTACATGGGCATGCTTGTTCCTGTTGGCTGGGATCGCGAAAAGTATGTAAACGAAGAAGCTCGCGGATCCAATTTCAATAATTATTCCCGCACCCGAACCAGCCTTACCTATGGCTTTGAGGCCTTTATTGGCGTTCAGGCTTTTGTGGCCGATCTTCCCCTGGCATTCGGTATTGATTTTGGAGCTGCTGCGATGGGTCATCTGTTCGACAAATACAAACATGAGGTCAATACCAAAGTGGGCGCAAGTACAACAGAGCAGGTGTATTATACCGTGGATGATTCAGGGACTGGCATCCTATATGAATCCCTAAGCCGCAGAGACTATCAGCTGCAGGGAAATGTGAGACTAACAATTACCTATTTCTTCAAAAAGTAATTAACCCCGAAAATCCACATTTATGAAACTACATATCTTAATGATAAAAGGATTTTTACTGATTCTGGTAATTGCTACTTTCAGTTCCTGCGTGAGCACAAGCACCACCAGGTCAGGAAAAACCGCATCATTTTACCCCGATCAGGTAAGGTTCGACCTCACCTCTTCCGATTTCGAGTTTGTGGGAGAGATGGACATCTCAGTGAAATACAGCCAGTATCTAGGCGTAATTAGAATCTTCGAATTAATCAATGACAAGGAAGTAAGCCGACGCAATATTAATACGATGTCGGTTTACGGCAGAAGAAGCATCCCTCTTAGTCCCGTTATGTACAGGGCTCTTTACGATGTTTATGCCGAATACCCGGATGCTGATTTCACCATCCCTTCCTATGTTATCGAAGAACAGGAGAATCTTTTCCTCGGCAAGAAAATCAAGAAGACCGCCAGGATCAAAGTCTACAAACTAAAAATCTGAACGTGCCTGCCAGAAAAACAAAATATCAATTATCAGTAGGGTTATTTCTAACCCTACTGATTTTTTCTTGTCAGGACAAAAACGAGAAAGCAGTAATCCTGCTTTCTCCCCTTGACCTATATATCTCCGCCAACAGCTCTGAGGTAGTGGTTATTGATGTGGCTTGCCACTCGCCTTTCGAGTTGAAACAATTGACTATTAAAAGCCGTTTGCCGGGAGAATTCGCTCTTACAGAACTTGACTCCATCCTTTCCGGGAAAGACGTTTCCTTTCAGTACGAATACCGGGTTCCGGGTGAAACCGAAAGCACAACCATTACCCTTGAGTTTACCCTTTTGGACGAGTCGGGGGGCAAAGCCACCAACTTCAAAATCATTGAGATTATCACCAACACGATCTTCCTAACCGAAACAGCCGGGCACGAAATGTTCTCGGGAAGTTCAGGGAAGCAAAACGCCTATAACCTTGTTGCCGGGACGCCACAATACCTGCATTTGGCCGATTCCTCCGACATGCACATTGCCGACACCACCAACAGCGAAATACTTTTGAACCGCTGGGTCTCACCCTCAGGTGCCAAATTCGTGAAATTCAACGGCTTTGATTATGCCAACGCCACCGCCCAAAGCACAAAAGCAGCTTATACCGCAGGCATCCGCAACGATTTTGTGAACATGGTTGCTATAGGCGACATTTACATCACAAAAATCAGGACCCGGGATCTGAAAGAGGTTTACCCGGCAATCAAAATCACAGGAATAATCGACGAGCCGGGAAGCGAGTCGGATCGGTATGTATTTAATATCAAAAAATAGTTTTTGGTGAACCAAGTTTAAAACCAAAAATCATGAAAGCCGAAAAAAACTTTTGCAAAAAATATCTGGCGTTTATTCTCCTGTTCTTATGTGTGCAGTTCCCCTCCCCTGCACAGTCGTTTTTCAGGATGAACTGGGAAAAGAGCTATGATATCAATCTGAGTGATAAGATACATTCCATCCTTAAATCAGCCGACGGAAACTTTTTTCTTGCCGGAGAAACAAGTTCTGCATCCATGCCCGGCCAGAAAATCCTCATAATTAAATTAACCCCTAACGGAGACCTGATCTGGCAAAAAACCTTCGGAGGCTCGGCCGATTGCAGCTACAAAGCGATTGCCAGATCTGGTACCGATGGTTTTTATATCCTGGGAATAAAACACAAGGGCTCCTCCAACCCACTCATATGGGTGGTAAAAGCCGATAAGGATGGCAATCCTGTTTGGGAGAATACTACCGGGGGAGGTGGAATCGAGCAGATTGCAGACCTATATGAAACGGGAGAAAACGGAGTGTTTTTATGCGGATCAAAAGTCATAAAAGGGAACAACGACACGGACGGATGGCTAATTAAATTCGG
Source organism: Chitinophaga pinensis (assembly GCA_945863035.1). Lineage (GTDB taxonomy): Bacteria > Bacteroidota > Bacteroidia > Bacteroidales > JACJXF01. The sequence goes on from CAMAZH010000022.1 coordinate 4,763, forward strand.
AAAGAAAGGAGTTGTGGAAGCTCAGACCATGCACGGATCGAAATACATTAACGACGAATTCCATTCCATCACAGGGGACGGGAGCGGAGGATTTTTTGTGGCTGGTAACACTTCTGAAAAAATTGGTAGTGAAAAAATTCCAAACCTTATGCACCTCGATTTCAGGGGAAACAAAATATGGGAGAAATCCTACCCCGACATGGCAGGAGCTGTTCCTTCATCGGTTTACCTGAACTCCGACGGACTTGTGGTCTGCTTGATGAACAACCATTCAAGCTCAGGCGATTTGGAGGGAATCACAAAAATGATCGTCGATCCTTTCGGAATATTTGTAAATAGCTACAGCACAGACCACCAGCTGAATATCGCTAAAAATTCTTATGCGATAAATGACAGGGACCAATTGATTCTGATCTCGGCACAAAATGACGATCCCACGATTTTTTCCGACAAGTACGCCATCAAGATGGATGCATCCTTCAAACCTTTGTGGGTTAAGCCTCTTGAGATGGAGAATGCTTCAATAAAATCCGTTCATCCCATCGACAACAGCAACTATCTTTCAGTAGGATGGACAGGTCGAAGTACCTACAAACTCGACATTGCTGCCTTTTCCTTTCGTGATTATTCCGAAAAGTTGATAGAAAGTTTTATAACCCAAAACCTTGTTGCCAATGCCGGTATGAATGTGAATGAAAGCATGAAGGATTTCAAGCTGAGGATCGGGAGCAGCAAATTCGACAACTATCTCAGCCAATACGCTTCAGAAGCCGTTACCAGTCTCCGCCTAATTCCGGAATCCTATTCTTCAGCCTCAATCGAAAGATCGGACTCCCAGCCTACAGTAATCTCGCAGCAACAGACAAACGCCGACCCCTCCTTTACCGGCAAGTACTACGCCTTGCTCATAGCTGTTGAAGACTATAACGACCCCATGATCAACGACCTCGACAAGCCCGTTAAAGACGCCCAGAAGCTGCTCGACGTGCTGATCAACGAATATTTGTTTGAGAAAGCCAATGTTACCTTCCTTAAAAACCCAAACCGGGAGCAAATTATTTCGACTCTCGACCGCCTTGAAAAAGAACTCTCCAAATCGGACAATCTTCTGATTTTCTATGCGGGACACGGCTATTGGAATGAAACTACGCAAAAAGGATTCTGGCTTCCCTCGGATGCCAGCAAACAAAACACCTCCAACTGGATAGGCAACAGCTCCATAAGCGACTATGTCCGAAGCATTCCGGCCAAGCATACGCTGCTCATTGCCGATGCCTGTTTCAGTGGATCCATCTTCAAAACCAGAGCCGCATTTGGAAACCAGGAACTGTCGGCCATGAAACTTTATGAACTCACAAGCCGCAAAGCCATGACCAGCGGGACTCTCACGGAAGTGCCAGACAAATCTGTTTTTATTGAATTTCTGGTAAAGCGCTTATATGAAAATCAGGATACCTATCTGCCTTCCGAACAGTTGTTCTTCAGCTTCAAGCCCGCCGTTATTAACAATACCGAGAGCATTCCTCAGTATGGGGTAGTAGGGAATGCCGGTGACGAGGGAGGTGACTTTATTTTTGTAAGAAGAAAAAAATAACCTCATCCGGAAAACCATTTTTCGAAAATAAACATCAACAAATTTGAAGTTGCAATTCTTTTTTCGAATATTTAACAATTATTGGGTGTCAACTGTTTTATTCACATGATTCGTATCGGTTTGAATTAGCTATTTATGTTGCGGAAAAAGAAAAAAGCAAATTTTGTATTAACCCTTTTGGGATCAATCCTTTTTCATTCCTTTCTATTTGGCCAGGAGGCTCCCGGTCATGCATACTTCCCACTCTATAACTTTTCTTCCAAGACCTACAATGCTCAGGAAATGAATGTGGCAATCGCGAGAGACAATCGTGGCCTGATGTACTTTGCCAACACCTCCGGCATTCTTGAATATGATGGAATACGCTGGAGACTCATCAAACTCATCAACGACAGAGTTCCCCGTTCGTTGGCAACCGACAAAAACGGGAGAATTTATGTAGGTTCAGAAAACGAGATAGGATACCTTTCCCCCGATTCGACAGGGAATATGCGTTACCTCTCGCTCATGAAGCATTTGCCTGAAGGCTCTGAAGATTTCGGGGTTGTGTGGAATGTCTATGCAAAGGATAGCTCTGTGGTTTTTCAAACCTACAATTCCCTTTTGATATGGAATGGCAATGAAATCATTAGAATCGGCTCAGCCTCCCGGATTCATGAGTTTTTCCTGGCTGGTGATTCTTTCTACGCCCGCATAGAAGGCATCGGGCTCACCCGTTTTGATGGGAATACCTTCAATCTGGTCCATGAAGGGAGTTTTTTCGCCAACAAACTCGTCTATGGTGTTATTCAGCTGGATACACTAAAACTCCTTATCGCAACCGACACGGAAGGCCTGTTCATTCTTGACACCGATTCAGGCACCCCCCCCGATAGAGCATTAAAACCCTTTAAAACCGAAGCCGACAACTACCTTCGAAGTCATACCGTCTTTAATGCGATAAAAATCAGATCAGATCGTATTTCAATTGGAACATGGGGCGGCGGAATCGTGGTGATAAACCTGGAGGGCAAGATTCAGAATATCGTAGAAAAAGCCTATGGCTTGCAGGATGAGATTATTCTCGACCAGATGTCCGACCCTTCCGGAAATATCTGGCTCGCTCTGAGCAAAGGCATCTCAAGAATCGAAATCCTTTCCCCTATAAGTTTCTTCAATAGCCAAAATGGTCTTGAAGGAACCGTGCAATCCATTGCAAGCTTTGATGAGCGTATTTATGCGGCAACCAATGTGGGGGTTTTTTATCTTGATAACATAACCAGGAGCTCAATCGATTCCAAACTCAACGAGCCTATCTTTAGAGCTATAGACAACCTTACCATAGAATGCTGGGACCTGCTGAATTTCAGCCATGAAGGTTATAACGCCCTGCTTTGCGTGGCTAACGACAAAGTCATCCTGTTCCCCGGGGATCATAAACAGGTAAAACTCATGAACGGGGTAGCCTATGACCTGTACCAATCAAAACTAGACCCTGCCAGGGTATATGTGGGATTGGAAAACGGTTTGACATCCCTCTACTATAATAAAGGGAAATGGATTAAGGAGAAGAATATAGAGGGGATCACCGAAACTGTTTCAAGCATTTCAGAAGACCATCTCGGCAATCTCTGGATGGGAACCTTGAACGAGGGGGTGATAAAAATGAATGTCCGCTCCTTTCGCGATAAAAGAATTAATGAAGTCGAGATCTTCAAATTTGGGAATGACCAAGGGGTTCCATCTGGCCCAACCCTGATCTCTCAAATTTCAGGGCGCTTGATTATCGGCACAAGCAAGGGACTTTATAAATTTGTTTCTGTACATAATATTTTTGAGCCCGACTCCAGCTTTGGAGCCGTTTTTTCGGATGGGTCGCATTACATACACCGAACCAGCAATCAGAACAACGAAAAGGTGTGGATGGTAAGCTTTGAACAAAGCAGGAACAAATACCAGTCCGGTTATCTCAGCTACCAATCGGGCAATGGTTATCACTTTGTTTACCAACCCTTTGCACGGATATCGGAAAGTATTCAGCACTCCATTTTCGAGTCAGGCGATGGTATCGTTTGGTTTGGCGGGCCCGAAGGAATCTACCGATTTGATCCCAAAGTTAATAAAAGCTATAATACAGTTTTTCATACTCTTATCCGCAAGGTCAGCCTGAGCAATGGCGACACCTTGTTTGGAGGGACAAATTACAATAATGAAGGCTATACCTCCTTGCACCAACCCTCCGCAATTAAACCAGTACTTCCCTATACTCAAAACTCGATCAGCTTCGAATTTGCTTCGCTGTCGGGAGAGAACGAATCCCTTCAAACCTACTCTTACCTTCTTGAGGGCTATGATAAAAAATGGAGCGACTGGTCGGGACAAAGTGCAAAGGAATACACCAACCTTAATGAAGGCAGCTATATCCTCAGGGTCAAGTCCAAAAACATCTTTGGCAGTGAAGGAACCCAGGCAACTTTTTCCTTTACTATCCTTTCTCCCTGGTACCGCACAACCCTGGCTTATATGGGCTACATGGTTCTTTTGGCACTGCTGATCCTGAGCATTGTGAAAATTTACACCCGTAACCTGCGCAGTATTATTCAGGAGCGCACGGCAGAAGTGGTTCGGCAGAAAAACGAGATTGAAATAATTAACAAGGAAATTACCGACAGCATACATTACGCAAGCCGCATCCAATCTGCAATCCTTCCTCCGGAAGATTATCTTTCGAGCATCCTGAGCGACTATTTCATACTTTATATGCCCAGGGATATTGTAAGTGGCGATTTTTACTGGATGCACAGTGAGAACGATCGACTGATTACAGTTACTGCCGATTGCACCGGGCATGGGGTACCCGGGGCGTTTATGAGCATGCTGGGAACGGCCTTTCTTAACGAAATCGTTATCAGGCACGAAGAAAAAAGCGCCGATGCTATCCTAAATGAACTAAGAGCCTATGTGATCAGGTCGCTCAGGCAGACAGGAAAAGAAGGAGAGAATCAGGATGGAATGGACATTTCCATTTGCATTTACGACCTCAGGAATATGAAAGCTCAGTTCGCGGGCGCTAATAACCCCTTGTTGTTGATACGCGACGAAGAAATCATCCTTTACCCTGCCGACAAAATGCCAATCGGAATACACCTCAGAAGCAAAGAGCCCTTCACCCTGCATAGGATCGACCTAAAAAAAGGAGATGTCTTTTATACTTTTTCCGATGGCTATGTCGACCAATTTGGAGGGGTGGACGGCAAAAAGTTTATGATGAAGCGTCTGAAGGAAATGCTGCTTTCAATCCATAAAGAGGACATGAAAAAGCAGGAAAAACTTCTGCACTCATCAATAATGGACTGGATGGGCGAATTTTCACAGGTCGATGACATCCTTTTTATGGGAATCAAGATCTGATATACTTTAAAACCGCTGTTCCTCAAATCCTTTTCACCACGCTTTTAAACAACATTGTTCAAAAGGTTAAGCCTTCCCGCAGCACTATTCGTCTGAAGGGCGACACACAGCAGATTTTGCCTCATACAAAAGTTCCCCGGATTATACCTTTTCAGATACAGAATCCGGGGAATATTGTTCACAGCTGATCTAAAATCCATCTATCGGGAAAAACCCTTAGGCTAGGGTTGTATTACCAGCTTTCTGTAGCTAACTTGTGTGTCGCTGCTTATCCTTAAAACATACACGCCCTCGCTGATGCCGCTAATATCAATGGTGGTGCGGAACTCGTCGGAGCTGACAGGATACTGGTAATTCCTCAATACCTGACCTTTTGCATCAATCATTTCCACAGCAAGCTTGTGCAGACCTTTCCGGTTCAGTTCGAGAGTGAACTCTGTTTTCGCCGGGTTCGGATAAATCGCCAGGGATTTCAGACTCTCATTTTCAGATATTCCCGTAGTATTCTTAACAGTAGTACTCTGTCTGTTGGATCTCGAGGTGTTGTGGGTGCTGGCTTTTAAGGTTGAGCAACCTCCGTTGGGATTTTCAACTTCGATTTCATAATACAGTTCCTTTTCCAATAAAGCCCTGTCGTCGGTAAACGAGGTCAGATCGCCCGGAATCCGACCTAAGGTTATCCATCCCTCCTCTTTCGAGTAACGCAGAATTTTATAGCTGCTGGATGCAAATCCCTCGTACTTGTCCCATATGAGGTTGACCCGGCCATTCAGCCCAACGTTTTGGGTAAGGTGAATCGTTTTATGCGACTCGCTTAACTCGGATTCATTGCCACAATCGTCCACTACGGATATTTTATAGCGCCATGACCTGAGAGAAGGATCTGCCACCTCATCAGTGTACTCAGAAATTTCTTCAGCCGGCTGGGTGGCAATAAGTTGAAACAAGCCTTTCGACGAGCTTTCCCTGTAAATGTTGTAGAAAGCAGCATCAGACTGGTTCAGCTTTTCCCAAACCACAAGGTTCTTCCCTGAAATACTGTCGACCGTAACAAGGCAGATCGGGTTGGTTGCCGGGGGCTCCTCTCCAATCACAAAGCTGCTTACCCCGATGCATCCGGCATCATCTGTAACACTTACTTCATAACTGCCTTCAGTAAGCCCGGTGATGTCCTGCGAGGTTTGTCCCCCGGGTAACCAGGAATAGGAATACAAGGGAGTCCCACCACTGATCTGAATGTCAATAGAACCGTTTGCTTCGTTGTTGCAATTGACCCCTGTGAGATTGTTTAGGGATACTTTAGGCCCTCCCGAGTTGTTTACAATAACCGGGGTTACGATTGAGCAGCTTTTGTTGTCGGTAAGAGTAAGGGTATAAATTCCCGCCGAGAGATTTTGCGCAACAGGTCCCGAATTCCCATTCGACCACTGATAAGTGTAAGGCTTTGAACCTCCACCAGCCAGAGCAATAGCTTTTCCATCCGAGCCGCTGCAACTTGCATCCTCAACGACTGTCGAAACATTTAGAAAAACTGGCTGTTCAATCCCAAAAGTTGCCGTAGCCAAACATCCTGTATTGTCGGTTACCAAAATATCGTAAATACCCGAGGCCAGATTTGCCAGATCTTCTGTAAGTTCCCCGTTAGACCACTGGATACTGTAAGGTATTGTTCCCCCAGTAAGAGTAACATCCAGAGCTCCAGCCTTTTCGCCATAACAGGTATTGTGGGTAATCGATTTTAATGCAATCTTTGGACCCGAAGCATCGGTGCTGATGTTAACCGACCCGACAGTGGAACATCCTGTTCCGTCCGTTACTGTGACATAATTTGCACCTGAAGTCAATTTCAATGCTGTCGCAAGGCTTTCCCCATTCGACCACACAAAACTATAAGGACCGGATCCGCCTGTAGCGGTAGCAACTGCGCTTCCATCACTCTGTCCGCAGGTTGAAGGACTCAGTTCGCTGGCTGATACAATAATCTTATCAGCTATTTCAAATGTTGCTGTGCTGATGCAATTGTCGATATTTTTCACCGTAACAGAATAACTCCCCTTGGGAAGATCACCAACACTGGCAGCATTGCTTCCGTTGGACCAGTGGTAGCTGAATGGCCCACTGCCGGCAGTCACATTTACCATGGCGGTACCGTTGTCGCTGCCACAATATGCTCCTTCTGTAATCACATCCAGAACCGGGGAGGGTTCAACAGAAATGGTTTTGGCAAGAGAATTGTTGCATCCGGCAAGCTGCGATACAATTAAGTTTACGGATTTTGCGCCAGAGGTCGCAAACAAGTGCTTGATGCTACCGTTTGGTGCATTGAATGTTTCATCCGGGTTGAAGTCGTTGTCAAAGTCAAAGCTGAAATTTGAACCGTAGGCAACCTTAGTGATATTGTATGAAAATTCAGTGCTGTCGCCAAAGCATGACGAGGATGCAAAGAAATCGATCACCGGTGTAACACAGGAAAATTCGGTTGCACCAATATCGGGCTTAATTGCATCACGCAGGTTTCCGAAGATATCCGTTGTCACAATAGCCAGAGGTGTTGCCGCTTTGTGCAATAGGGCCTGCTTCACTTGTAAATCGCTTGCGGAAGCAAACTCGGGGTTTACAGAAAGTGATTTGGCATCCATACTGTTAGCTGTGCGAAGAGCGGCAATGTTGGATCTCACACCTCCCCAGACTGCTAAATCTGTAGTTGAGTACAAGTTGTTGAAATCGGAGCCGTCAACTGCTGCAGGGGTGTTGACATTATAGGCATAGCCCCCGTTTGAACAGGAGAAAATGTTGTTCCTGACAAAAACATTGTCGCCTCCCGAGAGGTAAAAAGCAGACTTATAAGCCGGTGTGCTATATGTGGTTGTAATGCTCACCGAATTATACACTACATTAAGGTATTGGCTTGAGTTTATGTGAATACCTGTTGCGGAAGAGTTGCCTGCGATCGATACAAAATTATTGGAAATTACCCCTTGATTTACAAGGGTACCGTAGCAGTAATAAAAGGTTATACCAGTAGAAAGGTTTTCGGTGAAAATCTTATTTGCAGAAACGTTAGGTTTGGTATTGCAATTATAGAGATAAATACCTTCGTAGCCGTAGTTGTTACTATAGAGGTCGTTTTCCTTCACCTGTGGACTCTCGAAACCGTCAAGTCGAATACCGTAACTCTTTTGGTTGTTGAATTTATTCCCTATGATTTCCAAACCTTGAGATTGGGTGGTACTGTTTCCATCAAGAAAAATACCAGTACTCCCGCTAAGGAAATTATTATTCTTTATAGCGATAGTATTAAGGACATTCCCATCGGGGGAGGAAATAGCAATGGAGGTTGCATTTATGTTTGAACTTAAAACATTGTTCAGGATATTTACCTGGCTCACATTCCCGACTAAAGTTATAAGATTACTATTGACAGGATTGGTTCCTGCGATGGTGAGGTTCCTGAGCGTCAGGTAGTCGGTTCCAATTAGCCTGACAACAAAATTGGAAGATGCTGATCCGGAATTGTAGTTCAGGGTTACTTTGGTGGAATCGCCTTCCTCTGACTGAAAGACGATTTTGTTAATCGCGCTGGCCCCGCTAATTTCCATGAGTTCCAGTTGATCAGTATATATTCCGGATCTCACATTAAAAGTTACCGGACCAGATACTCCTCTTTCGTTAAGAGCGGAAGCTGCCGCGCTGAAAGAGGCAAAGTCGGGTGAAGTACCCCCAATTGTAAAAGTTCCGGCAAAAGGTAACTGACTGGGTACAAACTCATCCGCACCGATGTCGGGTGTAGCAATACTTCGGGACTCGCCATCAATATCAGTTGTAACCACCGCAACAGCAGAGCCCTTATTGTTAAGGTACGAGCTTGTTGTTCGCATGAGGGATGTGTAAACAGGGTTTACTGAAATCGAATTGGCCTCTTTTCCGCTTAGGGATCTGAAACTGATCAGATCGCGGCTTGGGGCGTTATAGTTGGCTAAAAAGTTACCCGTTGTGAAAAGGTTATTGAAATCGGAACCAGTGATGGCAGTGACAGAATTTGTTGTATATGCCCAGCCTCCTCCAAAGTTTGCAAAACTGTTGTTGCGCACATCGATATTTGAACCCGCGGTTACGGAGAAACCGGAACTGCCGTTAACATCAGTGCTTGTGACCTTCGAGGAGTTAAAATAGACCCTCTGATAATTGCTGTTTTCAACAAGAATAGCTATTGAACCGCCTGTGCCTCCCGTCTCAACGGTGTTATTCGAAACCAAACCGGTTTTGGAGATGTTACCGCTGCAATACTGCAGGAAAATCCCATAACGCCCGGCTGGCAGGTTAACAGTATTCCGGTTTACCGTTATGTCGTTGCTGCAATAGGAAAGGAAAATTCCATTGAAATAGACATATGAGGTTGTATTAACAATGTTGTTCCTCTCAATTTTCGCTGCCTCATGGTACTTCAGATACAGTCCGTCGTAATACTGGCCTATAAAGCGGGTATTGAGTATCCGGGTTCCCACGCTCTGCGCTGACGGGGGACTTTCCATCCATATCCCAGATCTCCCTCCGGCCAGAAAAGAGTTCTCGACAAGAAGATCAGTTAAGGTAGCATTTCCTGAATAGATAATCGAGGTGTAATATTCGGCCCCGGTAGAACCGTTGCTGTTGAGCACACAGTTCTGAATGCTCAGCTTACGTATCCCTCCCCTTAAATTAAAAACCATGGAATAGGTTGGATTAAGGGCAGAAAAGGTTAGTTTACGAAAACTTATATAATCGGTACCGGAAAGCTGAACTATCTGGGGATTGTTTATGGTTGCCGTGAAAATGAGTTCTACTTTGCTGGAGTCGCCCGATTCGGACTGGAAAAGGATGTTGTTTACCAGTGAGGCACCGTTAATTTCATAAAAAGAGATCTGCTCATTGTAGATTCCGTTGCGCACATTAAAAACCACAGGGCCCGATACCCCCCGGGAGTTCAGGTCGCTGACCGCCGAGGAAAAGTCCGGGTAGCTGGGTGCCTCACCACCAATGGTATAGGTTCCTGCAGCCAGTGGAAATAAGGTAGGGATGAACTCATCGGCACCGATGTCGGGCGTGACGGGATTGCGGTTTTGACCATCGATATCGGTAAGGACCTCTGAAAGAGGGATCCCGGCATTATTGACAAACGAGCTCTGCGCATGCAGATCGACCTCAGAAAGGTATACCGGGTTAACCGAAATGGAATTAGCATCGAGCGGACTGGCAGCTGCCTGGTAGGAAGCCAGTGAACTGTGAGAAGTGCCGTTCCAAAAGGCCGGGTAAATGCCCGTTGAGTAAACATTGTTGTAGTTGGAGGCAAAATTCACCGTTGTGCCCTCGCTGTAAATGGCGTAGCCGTCACCGAAATTTGAAAAATTATTGTTCCGCAGATTGATGTTATTCGAGTTGGCTGAATTGTAAAACGCCCTTCCGTTGCCAAGATGTGAACTGCTTATGCGCACCGAGTTGTGATAAACATCCTGGTACTCGGAATTATGAAGGTAAATGCCCCATGCATTGGTAGACCCGCCAATGGCAACGAAATTGTTTGCCACCAAGCCCCGTTTTGTGTTAATGGATTTGCAGGCATTGAGCAAAATCCCCCCCTCTGAGTTATTCGAGTTTACCCTGTTGGAAATAACCTTGATATCATCGGTGCAATCCTGAAGGTTAATGGCGTAATAATTTGTGGCGAGAGTGTTTGTAAATGAGTTGGACTGCACGTCGGGTGCTATGTGATAACGAAGGTAAATACTATTCGGATAACTGCCTCTCTGAGTAGAAAAATTGTTTTTTTGCACTATCAGACCGGTTGCTTTGGAAAGGGAGTTTGGGTTGTGGTAAATACCATATCGTCCCGCAGAAAAAAGATTCCAGGTAAGGCTGAGGTTGTTAACATTGCTTTCATAAGAGTAGACAAGGGCGTCGCCGGTTGAACCGGAAGGCTGACCGTTCAGGATCGACGAGGTGATGGTATTGTTATGGGAGCTCCCCTCCAGAAGGAATATTCTCGAGTAGGTTGGGTTAAGGGCCGTGAAACTGAGTTTTCGGAATGTCACATAATCGGCCCCGGTAAATCGCACCAGATAGTTGTTTAAATTTCCCGAATTAAAGGAGAGCTCGACCTTGGTAGAATCGCCGCCCTCGGCCTGAAAAACAACCTGGGAAGAAGGACCGGTTCCCGCCACTGGACTTAGGACAAACTGCTCGTTATAGGTTCCATTTCGCACATTGAAGGTAACAGTCCCCGATATGCCATAGGTATTTATAACAGCTGCAGCTTCTGCAAAGCTGGAAAAAGTCGGCGAAGCACCCCCGATAGTATAGGTGCCGGCAGCAAGAGCTGAGCCGGTTCCTGTAAACTCATCGGCCCCTATGTCAAAGGCTGTTCGGGTTTGTCCATCCATGTCCTTGGTAATACCAAGATTAGTGCCTTTGTTGTCGATCCGGAACGATCCCCCGTGAAGATTGGTTGCAGAAACAAAGACCGGGTTGAACGAGATGGAATTCGCGTCGTACAATGGCGACTGACCGGCTTTCAGTTGGGCAATATCCTCCCTTTTGCTGCCCCAGAAGGCAAGGAAGTTCCCATTGGAATAGTAATTGTTAAAATCAGAGAATTCAATAGCCGTGGGGGTCTTGATATTATAGGCATAATTTTCGCCTGCATTGGAAAAAATATTGTTGCGAATATCGATGTTGGAACCCCCGGTTAGGTAAAACGCACCATAATCGCTAGTGGTTACGGCTGTTATTTGCACCGAGTTGTGCCAGACGTTCTGGAAAGTTGAACCGTTGTAATGAATACCCGATGCATTGCCGCCTCCGGTAATGGCAATTGTGTTGTTTACGACAAGACCACGCGCAAGAGAATTCCCGTCGCACAAATACTGGTAGATGCCATAATGTCCACCGGGGAGGATAATGTTGTTATTTTCGACAAGCAGGGCGTTATCGCAATATTGCATATATATACCATGGCCTGCGTCGGATTTCAGTTGTATGCTGTTGGAGCTTACAACCGGAGCGTTTTGGCTCTCGAGGTGCATTCCATATAGGCGCTGATTTGAAAAGCTGTTGCCAGAAATCCGGGTTTCAGGTGTGAGGGTGGTTGAATTGACTCCCTCGAGATAAAGGCCATAATTACTTCCCGAGAAAAAATTATTTCGCAGGTTAAGCTTGGTTATTGGTGCCCGATAGCTATAAACTAGTGAGTGCTCTGAATATCCCCCGGTTGAATTGAATCCGATAACACGGCAATTCTCGATAATAAGGCTGGTAGCCGAACCGGCAATTTCAACGACCCTCCCGTAGCTGGCTCCCAGAGCTTGTATAGTAATCTTACGCAACACAATATAATCGCTGCCGTTCAGAAGCAGTGTGTAATTGGATGCCGCCAAAGTAGCGTTGAAAGAAAGGACCACAAGGGAGGAGTCTCCAGTTGGAGACTGGAAAGTAATAGTGTTAGCTGCATTGGCTCCGGTAATTTCCGGGATGATAACCTGTTCGGTATAGGTGCCTGCAGCTACATTGAAAACCACGGGACCACTTACACCCTGGGCAACCAGCGCATTTACCGCAGCAGTAAAGCTGGAATAATCGCCCCCCGTAGGATTGATTGTTTTTGTTCCCGATAATTGCGAAAAAGCAATACCAGGAAGCAGGCTGCAAAAAACTACAAGAAAAAGATAACCACAAATCTTTTTACTGATGCGGATAATGCTTGTCATATTAGTTTGTATTGAGTTGTATAATAATTATCGCAATTTAAATATTATTATAGTTACGCATCTTTTATTCTTATTTATTTTTATTAATCCACAAACTAAAGAGACTGAAGTGGATTTTATTATCCACCAAATGTCAAAAAATCGTTATGGGGTCTGATGGATTACCTAAGAGATCAGTAGATTTTGAACGCCATGGTATAGGTCTATGCCTTTCGGCTTAAAATACATAAACACCTATCCCGCCCATCCCTCCCGGTCGAGGTTGCGGTAATTGATGGCCTCGGCCAGATGATGGCTTTGGATGTTTTCGGACTGTTCGAGGTCGGCGATGGTGCGTGAAACCTTAAGGATACGGTCGTACGCCCGGGCGGAAAGCCCAAGCTTGTCCATAGCGTTTTTCAGCAAGCCCTGCCCGTCGTCGTCGATACGGCAGTATTTTCTGATCATCCTGCTCCCCATTTGGGCATTCGAATAAATTCCACAGGCCTCTGAGAACCTCCTCTCCTGGATATTCCGGGCTACAATTACCCGCTCACGTATAACCGCGCTTTTCTCCGCCTCGCGAAGTTCGGAGAGCTGACGAAAGGGAACGGGAACCACCTCGATGTGGATATCGATGCGGTCGAGCAGCGGACCTGAGATTTTGGCCAGGTACTTTTTCACCATCCCCGGACCGCAGACGCATTCTTTCTCCGGATGGTTGTAGTACCCGCAAGGACAAGGGTTCATACTTGCAATGAGCGTGAAATTCGCAGGGAACTCGATGCTGAATCGGGCACGGGAGACAGTAATTACCCGGTCTTCAAGAGGCTGCCTCATAACCTCCAGCACGTTTCTTTTGAATTCCGGCAATTCGTCCAGGAACAATACGCCGTTATGAGCCAAAGAAATCTCCCCGGGCTGAGGGAAATTACCCCCGCCGACAAGGCCCACGTCAGAAATCGTGTGGTGGGGACTTCGGAAAGGCCTTCGCGTCATTAATGAAGTATTGCGCCCAATTTTTCCCGCCACCGAATGGATCTTTGTGGTTTCAAGAGCTTCTTCGAGGCTAAGTGGGGGGATTATCGTGGGCAATCGCTTGGCCAGCATGGTCTTGCCAGCTCCGGGCGGGCCAATCATAAGCAAATTATGTGACCCGGCGGCAGCTATTTCCAACGCACGTTTCACATTCTCCTGTCCCTTAACTTCGGAAAAGTCGGTGTCAAAATGGGTAAGTTTGTTGAAGAACTCCTCCCGTGCATTAATTACCAAAGGGGCAATATTGTTCTCGCCCCTGAGAAACCCCACTACATCGAGGAGGGTTCGGGCTCCGATCACTTCCAGCCCATCCACAACTGCAGCCTCCATAGCGTTTCCTTCCGGCAGGATCAGTCCCCTGAAACCCTCATCTCTGGCCCTGATTGCCATGGGAAGTCCACCGCGCAGGCGCTGAAGACTGCCGTCCAGGGAAAGTTCCCCCATGATGACAAACTTCTCCAGGATGCTGTTGCTCAGTTGTTCCGACGCGGCCAGTATTCCAATTGCCATTGGAAGATCGTAGGCCGAACCCTCTTTTTTGATGTCAGCCGGGGCAAGGTTTACCACAATCTTCTTCCCCGGCCAGTGGAATCCGTTGTTTTTTAGCGCCGACTCTATTCTCTGCTGGCTCTCCTTAACAGCATTGTCGGCCAAGCCAACAATACTGCATTTGATCCCGGCAGAGATATTTACCTCAATGGTGATGATGTCGGCATTTATTCCATGAACAGAACTCGCATAGGTTTTTATGAGCATGATAACAGATGTTGCATATACCTGTTAATGCCGCGAGAATGAAAAAATCAGCGTTTGGTTTACTGTTTTTTTACTGCAGGTCCGAAAAAACGGGTTTTTCTTCGAGCAATTGAGGATTTCTCACCGTTTGCCTGATGAATTTGAAAAGCTTACCTCCGTGCACCGCATCAACAACCCTATGGTCGAGGGCTGCTCCGAGCGACATAATTCGTCGGACTACTATTTGATCATTTACAACTACAGGCTTTTTCGAAACTCCTCCCATCACAAAAACAATTGCCACATTGGAAGTGGGGAACAAAGCGGGATAACCCATGTCGAGACCAATACTCCCGATATTGGTAATCACAAACGAGCCAAAGCTCTCGCCCGACAAGCCCAGAGCAGGGATGCTCAGTCCCCAGCTGATTGTGATTTTCCGGATAAGCATAAAAACCCAGTTACGAAAGGGCCAGGGTATGGATGCCAGAAAGCCTTTCATCCGCATGGTCTTGCTTTCGTTTCCGCTGCGGGTGTTTTTAATGGCATCGTTCATCACAGCGGCCAGCTCAGCCAAAGTGAGAGTTTCCGCATTGGCGATTTTCACGGAGGTCATTTGCTTGTCCTCGCCGAGCACACTGACCATGGCATCGACGTAATTGCGACCAATAACATTTCCCCTCCGGATAAAGGTGTTGAGTTCCGGCACCTCGTACTTAAGGGCCCGGGCCACAATAAGAACAAATATATGTGTAAGGGTGATCTTCAGGCCCTCCCTGCGCTTCTGGCTTACAAATTCCTCAAGCTCGGTTACGTCAATCTCCACCGATCCAAAAATTTTGGAGTCCACGGGCTTCTGGTAGATCGCCGAAGCCACTTTGCGCCATTCGTTGTTCAGATCGCTGTTTTTCAAAGTGATGAATCTTTGTTGCAGTTAAAAATTATATGATGAAATATTTTGCAGTTTCTAATGAGAGCGAATATGCGCTATCCTCTCACCCCGTTGCCTTTCGCAAGACCTTTCTCGATATACTCGATCAAAATATGAATAATCTTAATATGCAGCTCCTGTATCCGGTCGGAATAACCTAAGTGGGGCACTCGGATTTCAACATCAGCCAGAGCCGAGACTTTACCACCGGTTTTACCCGTTAGGGCAACAATCTTCATTCCCTTTGCTTTGGCCACTTCGCATGCAAGAATAACATTTTTTGAGTTGCCGCTGGTGCTGATGGCAAGGACAACGTCACCCTCTCTGCCGTTTGCCTCCAAAAATCTCGAGAAAATCGCATCAAATCCATAATCGTTTGCCACGCAGGTGATGTGGGTGGGGTCGGAAATCGACAGGGCTGAGATGGCGGGCCGGTCGTCACGAAACCTCCCGGTAAGTTCCTCGGCAAAATGCATAGCATCGCTCATGGAGCCCCCGTTACCGAAGGAAATGATCCGCCCACCCTGCCCTAGGGCAGTCAGCATTATATCACCGGAACGCTTTATGGCCATGATATTCGCTTCGTTACCGATAAACTGTTGAAGAACGGCAAGTGATTCGCCAAGACTATTTCTGATGAGCTCCATGATGCTAAAAATTATTTTCACGAAAATACACTTTTTGATTCTTTTAACCTAAATGGGATGGAATTGATTAGGTGTTGAGACATTGGTAATATTTCCGGGATTTCAATCAAAACCTTAATTCTTCTTTAACAGATTGGCACTTTTGTTGATTTTTCCGCCCGTTTACCCACACCATAAAGGGCAGACAGAAAAATACTCCAGTTGTTGATTTTTCTAATCTGTGAAAGTAGAATTAACAAATAATTTTTGTTTCGGAGTAGTTCCAAAAATATCATAACTTTGCAAATAAATTTTTTTGCGCATGAATCTACCGAGACTTTTCAAGCTTCCTGAATATCGAAAATTTACTTACCGCCCGCTATACCACGATCCGGAGAAGGAGGAGCGCGAGGCTCGTATGCGAAAGCTCAGGGCCGAAGCAGGCACCCAGCCTTCCGATTCCTATACCCCCGGCATCCAGAGAGGTACCATGAAAACCTATTTCAAAAAAGGTGAAACAGTCCGAAAACAGTCAAATGCTCGCCTGATCCTGATTATTCTTTTCCTGCTATTTGTCTCGTATCTCCTATTATACCGGTAGATGGCTGATATCATACAACTTTTGCCGGATGCTGTTGCCAATCAGATTGCTGCGGGGGAGGTAATTCAACGGCCCGCTTCGGTGGTGAAGGAACTGGTTGAAAACGCTGTCGATTCGGGGGCCAATAACATCACAATTAATGTAAAGGATTCCGGTCGTAGTTTGGTGCAGGTTATCGACAACGGATTCGGGATGTCGGAAACCGATGCACGGCTATGCTGGGAACGGCACGCCACCTCGAAGATAAGGGTCGCCAACGACCTTTTCTCTATCCGCACCAAAGGTTTCCGGGGCGAGGCTTTGGCATCCATTGCCGCTATTGCCGAGGTTAGCCTTAAAACAAAAAGGGAAGAGGACGAGCTCGGCACACACATACGTATCAGTGCTTCAGAGATACTGCTTAACGAACCCGTTGCATGCCAGGAAGGGAGTAACTTCTCGGTTAAGAACCTTTTTTACAACATCCCTGCCCGTCGCAAGTTCCTGAAGAGCAACAGCACCGAGCTCCGCCACATTATCACCGAATTCAACCATATTGCATTGGCCCATCCGGGAATCGAGTTCTCTCTGATCCATAACAACTCCCAGATTTACAATCTCCCAAAAACGACCTTACGTCAACGGATTATTGCGATCTTTGGGAAAGCCCTGAACCAAAATCTTATCCCGGTGGTTACCGATACCAGCCTTGTGAAAATCGACGGATTTATCGGGAAGCCCGAGTTTGCCAAGAAAACCTATGGTGAGCAGTTCTTTTTTGTGAACAACCGCTACATCAAGCACCCCTATTTTCATCGGGCAGTAACCCAGGCCTACCAGCAAATCCTTCCCAGTGACGCTATTCCTTCGTATTTTATCTTTTTCGAGTCCGACCCGGAAAAAATCGACATCAACATCCACCCCACCAAAACCGAAATAAAATTTGAGGACGAGGTGGCCATCTGGCAGATTCTACTGGCCGTTGTGAAGGAATCGATCGGCAAATACAACCTGATGCCCTCACTGGATTTTAATACCGAGGGAGTAATTGATATTCCTGTGCTAAGAAATGAGACCCTCATTCGGACGCCTCAGATTAATATTAACAGGGATTTCAACCCTTTCGACAGCGAGCACGACAGACCTGTGAGAAATCCCTACCGCGACAGGGAATCCTATCTCGAGTCGGTCGATCCCTTCGAATCGGCCCGAAACGATTTCTCCAACCCGCAGAAATCCTTTCCTGCCAAAGAAAACCCGGAAGTAGCAGATGGCCATAAGTTCCTCCAGATAAAAAACCGCTATATTCTTGCTGCCGTGAGGTCGGGATTTATGATTATCGACCAGAAAAGAGCGCATGAGAGAATCCTATATGAGGAAAACCTCAAATCGCTAGCCACCGATGCTTTTGCAGGGCAACAGACTCTTTTCCCCGAGACTATCGAACTAAATCATGCTGATTATGTTACTTTTATCGGAATTATCGACAGCGTGAACCGCTTGGGTTTCGACATACGCGATCTGGGAAATAATGCCATTATTGTCAATGGGATACCAGCAACTGTCAAAAATGCAGTGTTAAAAGATCTAATTGACGAAATGCTTGAAACCTTCAAGTCCTATGAGGGAGACCTGTTGTTGGAAGCACAGGATAAGATCGCAAGGGCTGCCGCGAAGGCTTCCGCCATACCCTATGGCAAGGTTCTTGAACAGGAGGAGATGCGAAACCTGGTGGACCATTTGTTTGCCTGCTCAAACCCGAACTACTCCCCGGGAGGAAAGCAGGTCATCAGTATCATGAGTGTTGAAGAAATTGAAAAAATACTAAAATAAGAATGAGTACATATTTTGGACGAACAGGCAACACGCCTCCCGTAGTAAAAAACCTTATCATTATCAACGCCCTCCTTTTCTTGGGAACGTTGGCAATACGACAAGCGTTCAACACTGATTTAAACCACGTTCTTGGGCTCTATTTCCTGAGTTCACCGCTGTTTAACCCGTATCAGATAATCACCCACATGTTTATGCATGGCTCCCTCACCCACATATTCTTTAATATGTTCGCTCTGTGGATGTTCGGCAAGGTTCTGGAACAGGTCTGGGGAAGCAAGAAGTTCTTTATATATTACATGATAACCGGGTTGGGGGCTGTTTTCCTTCATACCCTTGTGCTGTTCATCGAGATGAATCCCCTGATGAATTATGTAAGCCAAACCTATGGAATTGACAGTATTACCCCGGAGGTTCTTGATCGGCTCTACAGTATGGGCGACCCCAGGGCCAAGGCTCTTGCAGTTGGGCTTCTGACACCAACCATCGGCGCGTCCGGTGCGGTTTTCGGAGTACTTCTTGCTTTTGGAATGTTGTTCCCGAACACCCAGCTAATGTTGCTCTTCCCACCCATTCCAATTAAGGCGAAATATTTTGTTATTGGGTATGGGCTTATTGAGCTTTATCTGGGAATCAGCCAGTCGGGAAGCAATGTGGCCCACTTTGCCCATCTCGGGGGGATGTTGTTTGGTTTTGTAATGATCAAGCTCTGGAGCAAGGACCGAAACGCTTTTTATTAATTGGGAATTGAGGATTGAGAGCTCAATCCTTTTCCCAGATCATAATTTGCCGAAATTATATTTGAAATTTCCGTTACATGAACATCGTCGACGAAATAAAAGACTCCTTTAAGAATGGCAACGCCCTAACTCGCCTGATTTATATAAATCTCGGCGTTTTTTTGGCCCTCCACATCGCCATCATTTTCCTTTATCTCTTCTCTGTTGAAAACGGCAGTATTACCATTCTCGAATGGTTTTCCGTTCCCGCCGACCTTGGCACTCTTTTGCGCAAGCCATGGACGGTGCTAAGTTATATGTTTCTGCACAAAGATTTTTTCCACATACTGTTTAACCTGCTCTGGCTTTATTGGTTTGGTAAGATATTCCTCTCCTATCTCGACGAAAAGCGACTTGTGAATGTTTATATCCTGGGAGGGATTTCCGGTGCTGTACTGTATGTTGCCTCATATAATCTTGTGCCAGTACTTAGCGAACAAGCCCCCAACTCAATCGCGTTGGGAGCCTCCGCTGCCGTTATGGCAATTGTTATTGCCACCGCCACTTATGCTCCGAATCACACTATTTATCTGGTTTTTGTGGGACCGGTTAAAATTATCTGGGTTGCCCTGGTGGGTTTTATCCTGTCATCCATAGTTGACTTCTCCATGAACACGGGAGGGAAAATCGCTCATATGGGAGGCGCACTTTTCGGCTATTTCTTTATCCTATACTATAAGCAAGGGAAGGATATTACCAAATGGTTCTCTACAATAATGGACGGTTTGTTCGCCCTGATTAAGCCCCGGAAAAAAATGCGGGTAACCTACAAGAAACCCACCAACGACTACGAGTATAAAGCGGTTAAAAAAGAAGAACAAAAAAGTCTGGATGCCATTCTTGATAAAATCTCAAAATCGGGTTACGAAAGTCTTTCAAAAGAGGAAAAAGACACACTTTTCAAGATGGGCAAATAAAAGAAAGTAAATAATAACCGTGCTTGTTTGCACCATTGTATCATTCAGCGTAAATTTATCCTAATTCAATTAACAGCATTTCCATTGAGACGCTTTATCAACCGGTTTTTCTTCTATATCAATGTTCTGCTGGCAGCAGCCCTGCTGCTTTCGTACCTCTCAACCTACATTTCACCCGCAAGGATATGGGTTTTGGCATTTTTCGGCCTGGCTTATCCCTATATTCTATTTTTGAATGCCCTTTTCATGATTTATTGGATTTTAAGGCTTAAGAAAGAGTTTTTGGTTTCATTCCTTGTAATACTTCTTGGTCTTAATCACCTGAATGACTTTATCCCCATGCGGTTGGGGAAGGACAGCAAAAAAGAATTCGTGAAGGAAAACCCGAGACAATTAAAAATACTCTCCTATAATGTGAGGCTTTTTAATATTTATGAGTGGCTTTCTGACCCGGGAACCAATCAGGACATCTTCAATTTCATACGAAGCGAGCGCCCGGATATCATTTGCCTGCAGGAATTCTATAGTAGCACCAAAAAAGAGTATCGTCCCGAAAAAATAAAAAAGTTCTTCTCGGAAACCCCCTATAGCTTTATCCATTACTCGTTTAAGAACAGTTCGAACTCAGGTTATGGGATTGCAACATTCAGCCGTTACCCAATCGTTAATCAGGGAACCATTAGCTTCCCGAAGACTGCAAATGAGGCGATATTCACAGATGTGATCGTCGATAACGACACCATCAGGATCTACAATAACCACCTCCAATCGGTACAGTTGCAAAGGCGAAACCTCAAATTCCTCGACACCCTGAAACTGCGGTACGACGAGGAACAAATTAAAGAGATCAAGGATATTTCCTCCCGTCTGAAAACAGCATACATTAAACGCTCGGCGCAGGTCGATTCCATTTCTAAACACATCAAAGCCTCAACTTTTCCGGTGCTTGTTTGCGGGGATTTTAACGACACGCCCGTCTCTTATTCCTATCGCAAAATGAGAAAAGGCCTGAAAGACGCCTTCATAAGCTCCGGCCAGGGTACCGGCAGCACCTATCAGGGATTATTCCCGTATTTCAGGATCGACTATATTTTTCACGGAGAGGATTTTAAACCCATACTGTTTGAAAAGGTTGAGGCAAAGCTATCCGATCATTACCCCATTATCTGCATTTTCGAACTGCAGGATAAAACAAAGTAATTGATGCTTAAACAATTGAGCTTTTCTGTTGTTACTTGTTTTTGTTTGAATGGATTTAAAAAAACCAGCTATGTCGTTCACATTAAATATCGGGGATATCTCCCCATCGTTCAAATTGCCCGCAACCGACGGCAATACCTACAATCTTTCGGATTTTAAAGAGGCTTTTCTGGCAATTTCATTTACATGCAACCACTGCCCATACGTCATCGGGTCGGATGAGGAGACGCGCAAAACAGTCCTTAAATTCGAATCTCTTGGTGTGCGATTTGTTGCAATCAACTCCAACAGCAAAAACACCTATGTTGAAGATGATTTCGAGCATATGAAGAAACGTATGGAAGAATATAAGTTTCCATGGATATACCTTTACGACGAATCTCAGGAAATCGCCAAAGCCTACGGAGCGCTCAGGACTCCGCATTATTTTGTTTTCGACCAATACCGGAAGTTGGTTTACACCGGTCGTGGCGTTGATCAACCCCGCGACACTTCAAAAATGACTGTAAATGATCTCGACCGCACCCTGTCAGAGCTTACCCAAGGTATGCAAATTAGCATACCCGTAACCAACCCGATTGGTTGTAATGTTAAGTGGGACGGGAAAGACAAGCATTGGATGCCTGTCGATGCCTGCGATCTGGTTTAGATCACCTCTGTCCCCTGAAATACTTCATAAACTGAACACGCTGAAATACAGCAGGATTTACCGATTCGTGCTGCCGCATTAAGGACCGGAATTCCTCAATGCTTTTATAGTTGTTCTTCTTCATCCAAGCTTGCAGCACGCTTATCATCTCATCGCCATAATCGATACCGTTTTTATAAAAGGCTGAGGCTACCTGAACCGCATTGGCTCCGGCCAAAATCATTTTTATCATGGTATTTCCATCGTGAACTCCCCCCGAAGATGCAAGATCGCATGAGACATAATCCCTCATTATGGCAATCCACCGCAGGGAAGGCGAGAAATCGCCGGGCGAACTCAAAACACCGGCAGAAGTAACCTCAAGGGTATCGATATCGATATCAGGACTGTAAAAGCGATTGAAAAGAACAAGACCGGCAATGCCTGATTCGGATAGTTTTTTGAGCATCAGCGCCAGATCCGAAAAATAAAAGCTAACCTTAAGGGAGATTGGTATGGTGACCTGCTTCTTGACTTCCTTTACAATATCAAAATAGGTTTTTTCATTTTCGAACTTCGTCCGGTTCAGGTCTGAAGGTATAATAAAGATATTGAGTTCGAGGGCATCAGCTCCAGCTTCCTGAATTTGCTTAGGGAAATCAGTCCATTGCTCGGCTGTAACACAGTTAATACTTGGGATAACGGGGATTGAAAGTTTTTTCTTCGCTTCCCGGATAAAATCAAGGTAACGATAAGTGCTTTCTCTGTCGGCCCCGTCGAGGTAATCATAAAACTCCATCGATTCAGGATAAATAAACCCTGAAGAACTCATTTTGGATAAAGCCGCATCTTTTTCAATACGGATCTCTTCCTCAAAAAGGGATTTAAGAACAACGGCTCCTACTCCGTGCTTCTCAAAACGCTTGAGGTTGTCAATGTTATCTGTCAATCCCGATGAAGCCGCAATCAGAGGCGTCTTAAGATCAAGTCCGAGGTATTTTACGCTTAGGTCTGCCATGGATTTTTTTTTTGTAATATAAGATATCAGAATCAAACAAATTTAATCTTTTTCCCTTTGTATATAAACAGCGATGGACGATTATACTATGTTGTGTAAAAGGAATTTTGCATGAAGCCCAAATTTGAATCAGTTAAGGAAAAGGGGAAATCCCTTACTGCTGCCCCGAAACCCACTCCGCAGAAGCAAACCCGATGCTGCCGCAAAAAAATGTTAATAATAATTGTCTGAATTATGGATTTATATAGCCTTAATTCATATTTTTGTTCAAGTTGACATATTTCACATTTAATCAAATGATTATGAAAAGAACGATTATTTATATTCTGGCTGTTTCGATGGTGTCATTTTCTTCATGCAAAAAGCTCAATCAGTGGTTTGGAAAACCGGCCATGAGTCAACAGGAAATTGATGCCCTTGTAGCTGAAAACGACGAGTTGCAGAACCAGATTAAAGAAGACGCCGCTGCTTATGAAAGGGAGTTGGATGCACTGCGGGCCGAATATGAGCAAAAACTTGCCAACTATGAGGCTTCGAATCCCAAAGCACCGGTCACCGGCTTTTATGTAGTGGTTGGAAGTTTCAAAAACCAGAAGTATGCCGAGGAATATGCTGGCAAAATCAAATCCATGGGCTATGAGGGAAACGTTATCGACGGGCCATCAAACTTTAAACTCGTTACCTCTTCCACTCATTCAGGATTAAAGGATGCATTGCCTGCATTGAAAAAGGCGCGTTCCGTGATTGCTTCGAAATCATGGGTGTATTTCAAATAATAAACACTCCCGCAGGAGTCGCAATCTATTGAACATTTCATGCGAAACCAATAATTATTATGGCGCGGGTCATCACGACCCCGTCATAATAAACAAAGGCTGAAACTCGAAGCTTTTGTAGTGGGGGCGGTAGCGATCGGTGTTGTAATATTTTTTCAGATCCACCAGCTTTTTCGAAGATGTGACAACGTCCAGGGGAGCATTGTCGTAACGACCGTTCCGAAGAACAACGAGTCTCCCGTGTATTCCCTTGAGAACAAGGTCCAGCGCCAGATTCCCATAAGCCATGGGGACAATGGAGTCAATTGAGTCCGGGTCACCTCCCCTTACCAGATACCCCAGTTGCTGGGTAATTACGTTTACCGCTTTGCCATTATTATATTCCGGCGAAATCTCCTTTATTTTCCCTGAAACGGCTTCTCCAATTCCCCCAAGCTTGGAATGGCCATACATGTCTTTTTCCTTCAGTCGAAACATCATTTCTTCCATACCCGAAAAAGTAGCTCCTTCAGAGACCAGAACCACAGAGTATTTGCTGGGGTTATTCTTTCTGTCTTCCACCAGCAAACGCGTTAGCTTCTCGATATCAAACTTGTATTCCGGTATCACGCATCGGTTGGCCGCCCCGGCCATGGTGGGCAGCATGGCCGTAAATCCGGCGTATCTTCCGAACACTTCAAGTACAAGAATTCTCTCATGAGACCCGGCCGAAGTCCTGAGCGTATTGGTCATGTTGATGGTGCGGGTAACACATGTGCTGAAACCTATGCAATAATCGGTGCCCGGAACATCATTGTCCATGGTTTTGGGAATGGCAATAACCTTTACCCCTTCCTGGTACATTCTTACGGCATAGGAAAGTGTGTCGTCGCCGCCGATAGGAATAAGAAAATCCACTCCCAGGAAACTGAGGTTCTTCAACACCTCGGGGGTCAGGTCGTTTATGTCGTCAGTGTATATCGACTGCAGATGGTCGGGGACCATATCTTTCGGGACATGACTGGGTCTTGTCCTTGAGGTATGCAGAAAGGTTCCCCCGGTTCGCCCTGCTTTATTTACGATTTCCTCGCTTAAATACTGGAAGTTGTCACTGTTGTCGGCTTCTTTGTCGCGCTGAAGCTCCATAATTCCTGCCCAGCCTCTGCGAAGCCCAAGGACCCGGTATCCTTCCCGGAGAGCCCTGATGGTTATCGCCCTTATGGCCGGATTTAATCCCGGCACATCGCCACCCCCTGTAAGAATAGCGATAGTTCCTCTTTTGCGTTTGGAATCTGGCATAATTTCTAGATTTATGTTTCAGTTGAGAAACATAAAAATACGATAAAAATAGGTGAAATGCAATTGGAGGGGCTTCGGCAGCGTGGAATTAAAAAAGCCGCCTCGGGCAGAGGCGGCTATTACAAAAACTATCTTTCGTCTTCGTCCCAGTTAAGAATCTTATAGAAATCGAATTCTTCGGGGTTCTGAACAAATTTCTTTGCTCCCCTGTAATCCGCCGGGGAAATAAAGTGAAGATTGTTACGGTAGATCAACTGTACCTTTTCGGCGTTGATATTTACCAGACGGGGTTTTACCTTTCCTTTTTCGTCCTCAACATCTTTCAGGAAAAGCGGGGTTATCTCACCGGCCCGGTCAATGGTTACCATGCAGCCGGTTACTCCTTTTTTAAACAGCTTATACACTCCAAGCCCAAGGCGGGTAGCATAGTTCAAGTCGTACGCGATTGGCCTGCAGCAGCGAAGTTCGTAACCCATCTCGTTAGGGCGACTCTTCACATTGATTCGCAACGTCTTTAACTTTTGTTGAACAAGCATATTGAAAATATGCGATTTGCTCACGTTTCCAAGCTCGGGATGACCATGATCATCATAAGTGAAGTTGATACCGGTAGCAATAATCTCCTCGTCGCTCATAAAGTGGAAAACGCCTTCAGAAATAATCGCAACCCCATAGTCAATGCCCAACAAACGCCTCTTAACCATCGAGGAAATAACCAGGTTGGTGATTTTCTCAAAGGTAATTTTCGTTTTGTCAAACATCTCGGGAATGATAATCATCGGATAGTGGCAAGCCGTTCCGATGCCGAATGCAAGGTGTCCCGCTTCGCGACCCATGGCGGAAACCACGAACCAGTTTCCGCTGGTGCGGGCATCCTCATAAATCGTGGATGCAAGCCTAACCCCTTCCTCCTTGGCCGAATGATACCCGAATGTGGGAGTTCCTTCTGGCAGCGGAAGATCGTTGTCGATTGTTTTTGGTACGTGAATGTTTGCAACATCCATTTTCTCACTAGCCAGATATTTAGCCAAACGATTCGCTGTTGATGCGGTATCGTCTCCCCCAATGGTAACTAAAATCTTTACATTGTTCTTACGGAAGAAATCGACCTTGAACTCGTCATCCTTCGGTTTGTAACGACTCATCTTAAGCGCCGACCCTCCCCTGCTGTATATCTGATCGGCATACTCAAAATCGAGATAATCGAATGCCGGCTCAGCAGAAAACAGGGATTTGTACCCGCCGTTCAAGCCTAATACCTGATAGCCGTTCTGAAGAAAAATCTTCGTAACCGAACTTATTACTGTGTTTATTCCCGGAGCAGGTCCCCCTGCGCATAAAATTGCAACTGCTTCTTTCATTGGTTCTGATATTACTTTTTTATTCATTTGCCATTATTTTGGACAATCTGTAAGAGAAATTAATGTTTTTGATTGAATCTGTTACCCAACCGATTTTCAGAGAACAAAGATGGAGATATCTTTTTAAAAAAACAGATAGAAAACGTCTAAATTATTTCCGGGAATGCTTAAATTTGCAAGTCTGTTGCAAATTATTACATCATGGATCACAAAGAAATACTCAAAAACAGCAAACTTAGCCTTACCTCCCATAGGATAGAATTGTTAAGTATACTTTCAAAATGCAAACAGGCTGTCAGCGAGAGAGAATTGGAATCCTTGATGAACGGTAGTTGTAACCGCACAACCGTTTACCGTAACCTCAATTCTCTGGTGGAGAAAAAGATCGTCCACAGGATTTTGTCGGCCGAGGCGGTAAAGTACAAACTTGCAAACGGGAAAAACAAGGGCGGGAAAAAACCTGACCATGTGCATTTCGAATGCAGAAGATGCAACACCACTTTCTGTATGGAGGAGCTGTCGATAGAGGATTACAAACTCCCCGAAGGGTTCAGAAAACTGGAGAACCAGTTCATCATTTTTGGAATATGCAAAAACTGCCTGCATGAACAGGAATAAAATCATATCGTTGCTTCTTGAGAACCCTGTCTCAAAAGGAGTTTCCTGGTTTTTTAGCGGGATATTCATCCTCCTTGTGAAATTCTATCAACTTTCGATATCCCCCCTTCTGCCCAACTCATGCCGCTATACGCCCTCCTGCTCCCAGTATGCCATCGGGGCATTAAAAGTGCATGGTCCCATCAAGGGATTGATTCTTGGTATATACCGCATCGCCCGCTGTAATCCTTGGGGCGGACATGGTTTTGACCCTGTTCCTGAAAAAGGAACCCCTCTTTCGAACATTAAGAATAAAGCTAAACATAGTGGTCATCATCATGGTGACTGCAATCACAACTCCTAAAAAAAATCCGAACCCAATGAGATCTGTCCTAATTATCGCCCTGATTATCGCCCTATCTTCATGCAACACCACCCCTCCTGCCAAACCCGGCAAAGCGGTCTCGGTAAGTGTGCTTCCCCAGAAATACTTTGTGGAGGCTATTGCCGGTGAGGGTATTAAAGTAAATGTGATGATTCCGCCGGGAGCCTCGCATTCGAGCTATGAGCCCACCGCACGGCAAATGAATTTGTTGGTAAATTCGCAGGCTTATCTTAAAATTGGCCATCTTGACTTTGAGCTTTCCTGGATGCCTCGTTTCGGGGGAGTAAACCCGGGTATGAAAATTTTCGATCTCTCGGAAGGGATTGATCTGATTGCCGGCGAATGCGATCACCATAACGAGCCCGGGCATATTCACTCACAGGAAGAAGGGAAAGGAATCGACCCGCATACCTGGATGTCGCCGGGAAATGTTAAAATCATCGCCACAAACATCCTGAACTCGCTGAACTCAATCTTTCCCTCTGACTCAACCGTTTTCCGGTCGAACTTCAATTCCTTTATGATGACGGTGGATAGTGTTCATGCGCTTTACAACCAGAATGCCAGCAAACTAAAGGGACGGAGTTTTATTATTTATCACCCGGCACTGGCCTATCTGGCAAGGGATTACGGTATGGAACAAATCGTTCTTGAATTCGAAGGGAAAGAGCCCCCCCCAGCGCATATCAAGGCTATAATCGATCTGGCAAAAGAAAAAAACATAGGCTTTATTTTTGTCCAGAAGCAGTTCAGCCTCGACAACTCTCGTTCACTGGCGAAAGAAATCAATGCAGAGATAATCCCAATCGACCCGATGGACGAAAATTGGAAAGAGCAAATGATTGAAATATTAAACCATCTTCTGGCAAATTAAGGCTTTTTTTCCGAACTCCCTGGAAGATCCGGAATCCTGAACAAAAGGACTTTCAAGAAAAAAGAGTCAGACTCCGAAAAGGCCAATAACGTTTCCCAAGCGGGTTGATGATCCAGGATTTGGTAGGATGAAGTAGTAACCGATTTATAAAAGGAATGAGCAAAATACTTGAGATAAAAAACCTGGATGCAGGATACGAAGATTCCCTGGTGCTGAGGAAAATCAATTTCCAGGTACACTCCACAGATTTTATAGGGATCATTGGGCCTAATGGCGGCGGAAAAACCACCCTTATTAAAGCCATCCTGGGAATTATTAAGCCCATAAGCGGAAGCATTGTCTACCACTTCCCCGGAAAACCGCATGATTTCCTGAAATACATCGGTTACCTCCCCCAACAAAATCTAATCGACAAAAAATTTCCAATTTCTGTACGGGAGGTAGTTCTTTCAGGCCTGACCTCACAAAAGCCGCTTATTTTCAGGTTCTCTTCCGCTGATAAAAAGAAAGCCGACGAACTGCTTGAGAAATCAGGTCTGAGCAGCATTTCCCAAAACCCGGTAGGTGAGCTTTCCGGCGGCCAACTTCAAAGGGTTTTTCTGGCCAGAGCCGTAATATCCAATCCCCGTCTCCTTATACTCGACGAGCCCAGCACCTATGTTGATAACCGTGCAGAGTTTGAATTGTACGAGACCCTGAAAGAACTGAATAAAAGTATAGCAATCCTGCTGGTTTCTCATGATATCGGCACCATTTCAAGCTATATCAAGACCATTGCCTGCGTAAACGGGAATCTCCATTATCATCCTTCCAACGAAATCAATGCCGAAGAGCTCAATGTATATAATTGCCCGATCGATATAATTGCCCATGGACCGGTGCCCCACAGAGTTTTACAGGAACATATAAAACGAAAATAATGGAAGGCCTTATCGAATTAATTCATTACCAGTATTTTATCAATGCAATCCTGGCCTCCCTGTTAGCCGCTATAAGCTGTGGGATAGCGGGCACCTATGTTGTTTCCCGACGCATCGTTTTTATAAGCGGAGGTATTACCCACACCTCCTTTGGAGGAATAGGAATCGGGTATTTTCTGGGATTCAACCCGGTATGGGGAGCTGCTATGTTCTCGGTGCTTTCAGGACTTGGGATTGAGTATTTCACCCGCAAAGGGAATATCCGCAACGATTCGGTAATTGCCATGCTCTGGTCGCTCGGGATGGCTATTGGGGTAATATTTATCTATCTTACTCCGGGATATGCCCCTAATCTGATGACCTATCTTTTCGGCAGCATACTTACTGTTAATGCCGCAGATCTTTATATGTTGCTGGGACTAACCCTTGTAATAATACTATTCTTTTCGATTTTCTTCCGGAGGATACAGTATATCTCCTTCGATCAGGAATATGCTTCATCCCTGAATCTGCATGTGGGATTCATCAACTATAGCCTTATGGCACTGGTATCGCTCACAATTGTCTTCAACATTAAGTTGGTGGGGATAATTCTTTTGCTGTCGATGCTCACAATCCCCCAGAACGCCGCAAATCTCCTTACCAAAGATTACAAGAAAATCATCATCCTGTCAATTCTAATCGGTTTTGCCGGATCGCTGTGCGGACTGGTTATCTCATACTTCCTCAATATACCAAGCGGGGCTACAATAATCTTCAGCCTGGTGTGCATATATCTTTTATTGCGACTCTATCTTAACCTCCGAAAGCTGATTGACAAATCATGAATCAAAAGAGTAAGATATAAAAAAGCTTTTAGGCCTTTACGTTCAGGTACCCAATCTGCTGCTCAGCGAATCGACCATTTGAGCCGGATCTTCAGGATAAACAAGCACGAAGCTGTGCTCTTTGTAAAAACGGCTGAGCACCCTCGGGATATTGTCGAGTGAAGCATTATAGGAAAAGGATTTGGGTCGCGAATTCAGGAAAATCAGCAGCTCATCGGTCTGAAGAGTCTTTGAATAATCGTTGAAATTGCTCCAGTCGTTAAAATCAATTATCCTATAGCCCTGATTATCAAAAAGCTGTTTTTTGATTTGGCTTTCCAGGTAGTTTTCGGTTTGCGCCTCACAGTAAAACGCGGTCTCTTTTTTTAATCTCCCTGAAAAAGAAACAAGGGTATTGATGCAGTCGTCGAAGCCAGGTTCGTTGTGTACTTCCGGGGCAATGAATATTTTAATTGACCTGAAGGTTTCCAGGGGTTTATCGATATTTACGATTATCAGCATCTTATCGGCCTTCTCGATAAGTTTTTCGAGCAGCGAGCCCAGAATCAGATTGCTCGCCGTAACCTTTACATTCCAACCGATAATAATTTTCGTGATCATTTTTTCCTTGATGGCTCTTAAAATGCCATCAACTGCAGAAATTTCAATCCTCACCATTGGGCTCACAACTTCTTCTGTAGAGGATGCTTCTATCTGATACTTTTCGAGGTTTCTGTTAAACTGGATTATTTTCTGGGGCGCGGTCCCGTCGTCCTGAAGAACCGTCAGCGGATAAATTGGTTCCCGCGAACCGGTTTTTTTTATGGTAAAGGCAAAACTCATCAAAAAATCGAGGGTGCTGGGGTTTGCTAGAGGAACAAGAATCCTTTCAGGTCGTTGATAATCGTCATGCTTTTCATCAAGCTTTCGGATGAGTGCCAGTTTACTTGCAGCCCTTTCGGTAACAACCGATCCAATCAGACAGGAGACGAGAATCAGGAGAATTGCTACGTTCATAAGGTCTGTGTCGAACAATTTAAGCTGGTATCCAACCAGAACAACAGCAATAGTAGCAGCAGCGTGTGATGTACTCAGACCGAACATAAGGTTACGCTCATTCACGGAATACCTGAAAATCAATTGTGAGAGGTAACTGGCAAGATATTTACTGAAGACGGCAGCAGCAATTATAATAATAGCAACAAGCAGGACAGCAGGACCGGCAAGTAGAGCAGACAAATCGATAAGCATCCCAACACTCAGCAAAAAGAACGGAATAAAAAGATTGTTTCCTATAAACACGATCCTGTTCATTAATGGTGATTTCTGAGGTATGAGCTTATTCAATGCCAATCCGGCAAAAAAAGCGCCTATGATAGGTTCAATATCAAGTATTTTCGCAAGGAAACCGGCAAAGAAAACCATCATGATCACAGCCGTAAACTGATAACCGTTTTCGCCCTGCAACCGAGCTAAAAGCCACCTTCCGGCAATTGGCAAAAGAAACAGGGTGAAGCCGATTAATATGAGAAAATAAAGTATCAGTTTAAACGAAAACATCCAGCCAATGTCGCCGTTAGTTGAGGACGCAACAATTGTTAACAATAGTAATACTGCTGTATCGGTAATAATTGTTCCCCCAATGGTAATCCCAACAATCTTAATCTGGGTAATTCCATACCGACTGATGATGGGATAGGAGATAAGTGTATGGGTGGAAAAAATGCTCGAAAACAAAAGCGCTGTCTTAAATGGCATATCCAATAGGTAATACAAGATCAATATCCCTAGAAATAAAGGGATAAAAAAAGTGAGAATACCAAATACAATCCCATCCTTGCGAAACCGTGAAAGCTCAATAAGGTTAATCTCCAAACCTGTAAGAAACATCAGGTATAAAAGCCCAACTGTGCCAAACATTGTTATTCCGATATCCTGGGAAATCAGGTTAAAGCCAAATGGGCCTAAAAGGATTCCTGATAAAATCAGACCAATAATCCCAGGCATTTTTAGTCTGCGGGCGAACAAGGGTGAAAATAGAAAAAAAAACAATATTAGAAGGAATACTGTCACAGGATCCTGAATAGGCAATTTTATACCGAATAATGAATCCATCGAAAATTTTTTGCAATTTATTCATAAGTTTTGAATTTTTCCTAATCATTTTTCATTGTACCTTTACGGCCCTAAACCCGATAAACATGTTTGAAGAATTCTCTAAAATTGTTGAGGAAGCCTGGGAAAACCGCGAAAGTCTCTCCAATCCCCCGGTAAGAAAAGTAATAGAAGACACTATAGCATTGCTGGATGAGGGGAAAATAAGGGTTGCCGAAAAAATCGACGGGGAATGGACAGTAAATCAATGGGTAAAGAAAGCCGTTATCATGTATTTCCCGATACGAAAAATGGAGACCATCGAATGTCCCCCTTTCGAATTCCACGATAAAATCCCCCTGAAAAAGAATTACGAAAAGCTCGGCGTTCGTGTTGTGCCTCACGCCATTGCCCGATACGGCGCATACCTGGCAAAGGGAGTAATCATGATGCCTTCGTATGTGAATATCGGAGCTTATGTGGATGAGGGAACCATGGTCGACACCTGGGCAACGGTTGGAAGCTGCGCGCAGATAGGCAAAAATGTTCATCTTAGCGGGGGAGTGGGGATCGGCGGCGTTCTGGAACCGGTTCAGGCTGCACCCGTAATCATTGAGGATAACTGCTTTATCGGTTCGAGGTGCATCGTTGTGGAAGGCGCAAGGATTGGTGCGGAAGCCGTATTGGGAGCCAACGTGGTAATTACCAACTCCACCAAGGTAATCGACGTTACCGGAAGCAGTCCCATCGAATACAAAGGTATTGTGCCCCCGCGTTCTGTAGTCATACCCGGATCTTACACCCGCGAATTCCCTGCAGGAACGTTCCAGGTGCCCTGTGCTTTGATCATCGGCACACGAAAGCCATCGACCGACTTGAAAACATCGCTGAACCAGGCCCTGCGCGAATATAATGTAGCTGTTTAATCCGGAAAACATGAGAATCGGCTTTGACGCAAAAAGAGCATTCTTCAACCACAGCGGATTGGGAAACTACAGCCGTACTCTGATATCTCAGTTATGCTCACTTTTCCCCGAAAACGACTATGTTCTTTTTTCGCCAAAAGAAAGTAACGGTTTCAAAGCATTTCCCCCGACAAACTCAAGCATCCTGTATCCAAAGGCCTTCCCTTTCAAAAAATTCCCGTCGCTCTGGCGCTCTTTTTATATGGGGAGAAGCATTGCAAAACAAGACATTCGGATCTTCCACGGACTTTCAAACGAGTTGCCGATGGACATAAAGAAAAGCAATGCACGTTCGGTTGTAACCATTCACGACTTGATATTTCTTCGTTATCCGAATTTGTATAAAAGAGCCGACAGGGCCATTTACCGAAGCAAGTTCCAGCAGAGCTGCAATATGGCCGATGCTGTTGTAGCCATCAGCGAGCAAACAAAAGCCGACATCGTGGATTTCCTGAATATCTCCCCTGAAAAAATCCATGTTATTTACCAGGGATGCAGTCCCTTGTATTACGAAAGAACAGCGCAGGAGACAAAAAATCGTATTCGCGCAAAGCATTGCCTCCCCCGGGAATACATGCTGTATGTTGGAACCATTGAGGAAAGGAAGAACCTGCTGCAGCTCGTCAAAGCCAAACAAGAGCATAAAATCGAGCTTCCGCTGGTGGTTATAGGGCGGCAGACCCCTTACTATGAAAAAGTCAAAACCTATATTGAGCAGGTCAACATGAAAGGGGTTTACTTTCTTAAGAATCTTGAGCAGGAAGAGCTTCCCGGAATTTATCAAATGGCTGAACTTTTTCTCTACCCTTCTTCTTTCGAGGGATTTGGGATCCCGATATTGGAGGCCCTGAATTCGGGCATTCCTGTGATCGCCGGAGCCGGAGGTTGCATGGAGGAAACCGGGGGAAGAGGTTCGATATATGTGAATCCGATGAAAACTGAGGAAATAGCAGAATCAATACATCGTGTGCTGAACAATCCCGATTTGAAAAGCAGTATGGTTTCGGAAGGACTGAAGCATGCGGCATATTTCAGGGAAGACCGCACGGCCAGCGAGATGATGAAGCTTTATAAAAAAATCGTTACAAATGAATGAGGATGTTTCAAAAGCCCTTGAAGTTCTGAAAAAAGGAGGTGTAATTCTTTACCCGACCGATACCGTTTGGGGCCTGGGCTGCGACGCCACAAATCCCGAGGCTGTTGCGCGTATTTATGCCATTAAAAAGAGGGATGACAGCAAAAGCATGCTGGTGCTCGTGGACCACAATGGCCGAATCGACTCTTATGTGAGGGAAGTTCCCGAAATTGCCTGGGAGATAATCGACGCTGCAGTGCGTCCGATAACCATCATATATCCCGGCGCAAAGAACCTGGCAAAGAACCTTATTGCTGAGGATGGCAGCATTGGAATTCGTATTGCCAGCGACGAGTTTTGTACAGAGCTGATCAAGAAATTCGGAAAACCATTGGTATCATCCTCCGCTAATATCTCGGGGGAGAAAACCCCGTCGGTATTTTCGGAGATCAGCGAGGAGATCAAGGCTTCGGTTGACTATGTTGTTGAGTGGAGACAGGGAGACACGACAAAAAAACCCGCTTCGTCCATAATAAAACTGGGCGAAGGCGGGCTTTTTAAGATCATCAGGGAATAACTTAAGAATTTAGGGAGCAGAAGGTCAATGCTTACTACCTTAATCCCTAACACTTATGATTGCAAAACTCTAACCACTTACTATCCAGCGCCTTGCTATTATTCAAGTGAGACAACCTTTCCCGAGCCGACAGACTCCGATTCCAACACGGGTTTACCCTTATAATAAACAGTACCGCTTCCCGCGATTGAAACATTAAGATTTTCAGCAACAAAAAGTTTACAATCCCCAGAGCCGGCAATTTCCACATCTGCCTTAGCTGCTTTAAAATCCAGGGCGTCAACCTTGCCGGAACCTGCAATACTGATATCAGCATAGCTGTTGCTTCCACCTCCGGAAAGAAGAAGATCCCCGGAGCCCGCAATACTTGCAGATAGCTTTTCTGTTTTAAGGTCATTCAATGACATACTACCGCTTCCGGCAATTTCCAACTTCATCGAGCTTGTCTCGAAGGTCTTTTCAATAAACACCTCACCCGATCCGGCCAGTGATATTGCATCAAGCGTGGGAGTGGTAATGGTGATAACCACAGGGCTATTGATTCTGGATGCCGGCTTGCTTGAAATATGAAGCTCGTCCGAATTATACTCAACCAGAATTTTTTCCAGAGTGCTTTCGTCGGCATCAACAACCACTTTGTAAATATCTCCCTGCTCTATAAATATTTTAGCGGCAATGGAGATGGAAATACTGGAAAATTTTTCACCTGAATAACTATCTTTGCCTTCAGGGGAGTTTAGCCCGCCAATATTACCGCCAGGGATCATAAAGGCGGTAAATCCGATGATAATTGCCACAACGGCAATAATCCTTATAAAGAGATGCTTTTTCATTGTAAAATATTTAAATTGTGAAATAAATCGTAATCAAAAGACGTTAATGTTAAGTGAATGTTGCATAATCAAAAATATTTTTCCAAATTGCTCCTTGTACTTCAACTTCAAAAAACTACGTTATGGAAACAGAGAACAGCCTGTACAGGCACAACACACCTGTACAAATACGATTTAATGATGTAGACATTCTGGGTCATGTTAACAATGCCGTTTACCAGCATTATTACGACTTTGCCAGAATCCAGTATTTTAAGAAGGTCCTTGGGGATTCGATTAACTGGGCCAATCAGACTTTAGTATTAGCATCCATTAAAGTGGACTTTTTCAGTCCCATTAGCATTGATGATGAAATCCTCGTTGAAACCCGCGTTGAAATGCTTGGTAACAAGAGCATTGCCATGAAGCAGAAATTAATTGATTCGAAAACCAGGGAAGTAAAATCTTCCAACCGCGCAGTGCTTGTTGGATATGACGCCCAACAAAAAATCACCTTTGAAGTACCTGACGAATGGAAAAACAGGTTTGTGAGTTTTGAAAAGAATATTGAATTGAAATATCCGGTTTCTCCAAACTAAGAGGTAAGAAGCCTTAAAACAAAAAAAGCAAAATCAGTTGATTTTGCTTTTTTTGTTTTTGGATAAAAGTATAGAATCTGTATGCAAAAGTCTCTTCTATATGAATTTGAGAGCCTATATTTGGACATAGTCTATTCATTGTTACAATTGGAAGACGAACAATAAGTATAAGCCATTACTCAACAACTAGGTAAAGCCAGAAATATCCTGAATAATCAGGTTATTCCAAAAGAAGAATTGTTCCAGATTCGGATAAAGGAAGGGAATCTAAACTGGAATGATTTAACGCGCTGACACGGCTTGTTCTGCCTTGTCTAAAAAACATCGTTTTATCAGATTCTTGGGGTTTAATGAATAATTTCTCTTATTCAAGATATCATATAAATACTTTATCTCAACAATAAGATAAAAGTATTTGAAATTCTATTCATTTATTTGAATAATAGCGGGTAATCTTCGGGATTTGAGATGGAAGAGAGTTCTAAATCGACATCTAATTGTTTCCAATATAAATGCCTTTCATTTAGCAATTGAACATCACAAATTTTGTCTATTGTTGTTTCTTTAAACCATGGGAAATTGGCATAAGAAAGAAAATACTCTTTTTCATTCAGTAATATCCAAAAACCGTGTGCTGAAATATTGGTGACTTCAACTATTGAAGTGATTAACCCAGGAGTGGATGATTTCATTTTTTCGATTCTTTATAAAACGTTTAACCTCATTCAGTTGTTTTGCAGAAAACCCAATGTTTTGAGCTAATTCAACATCTGGATCCAGCCAATACTTAGCTTCTCCATTTTGTGAAGACACATGAATATACATTCGTTTTTCTTCTCTTGAAAAAAAGAAGAACCGATACTCTTTATATTTAAAAACCGTTGGGCTCATTTACAAATTTACAACATTCCTGGTGAAACGAATGTTAAACAGCTTATAAAATAATACGCAGAAATTTTAAAATACTATAATATGGATAGGCTTGTGAACAAGAATGTTATCTTCAGATTAGATTTAGTAAATTTGCAAGCATCTAATTAACAAAACGATTCCTAATAAGACAAGAGGTCACGATTAGGTTAACAGCTCATTGTCGACTTCGGACTATATTTCGGAGATTTCTTGATTCTAATCGCAAAAATAACGCTTTATCTGCGATTTGATTAAAGTCCCATCAACCCCTCAGGCAGATCAAACACCATAAGTTTTTTCTTGTGATCCACCTCCACAATAAAATCCGGGTGAACAGGGATAAGGAACTCAGAAGATTCATCAGAAACCAAAAAAAGCGGATTCAGGGGATTGTCGATATACTCTTTTA
>CAMAZH010000023.1 GCA_945863035.1 Chitinophaga pinensis
GCAGCCGAATTTTACGATAATGCTCTCGGGGGATTAAAGGGTATCACTATCCCTTCGAGAAGCAAATTCAGCGACCATATTTTTCATCAGTACACGCTGCGGGTTGACGGTGGAAAGCGTGATGGGCTCAAGACTCATTTGGAGAAATCCTCCGTACCGTCAATGATCTATTACCCCGTGCCACTCCATCTCCAAAAAGCTTATGCCGACCTTGGATATAAAAATGGGGATTTCCCATTTGCCGAGCAAGCATGCAATGAAGTCCTGTCACTTCCCATGCATACTGAGTTGAGTGAAGAACAACTATTTTTTATTACGGAAAGAATAATTGAATTTGTAAATTAGCCAAAATGACAAACAACGATTTTTTTGTTCACGAGTCTTCGTATATCGATGAGGGCTGTATGATTGGGAAAGGCACCAAAATATGGCACTTCACTCATGTAATGCATGATAGTATGATTGGTGAGAACTGTAACCTGGGTCAAAACGTAGTAGTTTCCCCAAAAGTAAAGCTTGGTAATAATGTGAAAGTACAGAATAACGTTTCCATCTACACCGGGGTAACTTGTGAAGACAATGTATTTCTTGGACCTTCAATGGTTTTCACCAATGTGGCTAACCCGAGAAGTGCAATTGTCCGCAAGGACCAGTATCAGCAAACCCTTGTTAAAGAGGGGGCAACCATCGGTGCCAATGCAACGATTATTTGCGGAAACACA
The DNA here is from genome assembly GCA_945863035.1 of Chitinophaga pinensis. Lineage (GTDB taxonomy): Bacteria > Bacteroidota > Bacteroidia > Bacteroidales > JACJXF01. Next base: position 723 of record CAMAZH010000023.1, read on the forward strand.
ATTGGCCGTTTTTCTTTTGTCGGCGCAGGAGCGGTTGTTACGCACGATGTTCCGGACCATTCCCTTACCATTGGAAACCCGGCGCGCCATGTGGGTTGGATGAGCGAGAGAGGACACCGCCTTAATTTCGATGGGGACGGCATCGCATTTTGTCCGGAAAACCATGAAAAGTATCTACTTAACAATATGATTGTAAAAAAAATACCCAATTAACCCGCAATACTTTGGAAAGCACTAAAAACTTCGCCATCATCGGAGTGGCAGGATACATTGCCGTTCGCCATCTCAAGGCAATTAAAGAAACAGGAAATGTATTGCTGGCCGCGCTCGACAAGTTCGATAGCGTAGGCTTTATCGACAATTATTTTCCCGATGCAGACTTTTTTGTGGAATTCGAGCGTTTCGACCGTCATATCGACAAGCTAAAGCGTGGGGGTAAAAAAGTGGATTACGTAAGTATCTGCTCACCCAATTACCTTCACGATTCCCATATCCGCTTTGCCCTGCGCAATGATCTGGATGCCATTTGCGAAAAGCCCGTGGTACTCAATCCCTGGAATATCGATGCGCTGCAAAGTTTCGAAAAGGAAACGGGCCGCAGGGTATACAATATTCTTCAGCTTCGTCTTCACCCCTCTATTCTGGATCTCAAAAAGCGGATAGATGAGGGCCCGGCCGACAAAGTTTATGAGATCGATCTTTCGTATATCACCAGTCGCGGAAACTGGTACCATTTCTCCTGGAAGGGCGATGAGCACAAGTCGGGCGGTATTGCCACAAACATCGGGGTGCATTTCTTTGATATGCTTACCTGGATTTTCGGGGGAGTAAAAGGCAATACCGTACATATCCTTAAAAAAGATAAGGCTGCCGGATATTTGGAACTCGAAAAAGCCCGCGTGCGTTGGTTCATGAGTATTGATTACAACGATGTTCCCAAAGCTTTCCAGGAAAAAGGGCAAAGAACCTTCCGGTCAATAACCGTTGATGGGGAAGAACTTGAGTTCAGTGGAGGATTTACCGATCTTCACACCCAAACATATCAGGCGATCCTCGCGGGGAAAGGATTCGGACTTGAAGAGGCCCGCACATCAATAGAAACAGTATATAACATTAGAAATGCTTCTCCGGTGGGATTAAAGGGAGAAGTTCACCCCATTGCTCATACCATAAAATAATAAATATGTATACAGAACTAGTTGAAAGAAAGCAAAAGCTGGCCGTTATCGGTCTTGGATACGTTGGACTTCCAATTGCTCTTGAATTTGCCCGAAAAATTGAGGTTATTGGCTTCGATATCAAGCCAGAAAGGATTGATCTGATGAACAGGAAAATCGATCCCAGCAACGAACTCGAATCCTCAGATTTCGACAACTGCAATATTTATTTCACCGCAAAACCCGAGGAGCTAAAAGAGGCAACCTTCTTTATTGTTGCTGTGCCTACTCCTATCGACGAGCATAAACTCCCTGACCTTAAGCCGCTTCTGAGTGCGACCGCAACTGTCGGGCAAGTTCTTAAAAAAGGCGATTATGTGGTGTATGAAAGTACCGTTTATCCGGGTTGCACCGAAGAGGACTGTATCCCCATTCTGGAGAAAAAGTCAGGCCTGAAATACATCAGGGATTTCAAAGTCGGATTTTCACCCGAGCGTATTAACCCGGGCGACAAAAATCACACCCTCACCAAAATCATGAAGGTTACATCGGGCTGCGATGAGCAATCCTCAGAAGAAATTGCAAAAGTTTATGAACTTGTTATTACTGCCGGGGTGCATCGTGCCAGCTCCATCAAGGTTGCTGAAGCCGCAAAAATTATTGAAAATACTCAGCGGGATATCAATATCGCCTTCATGAACGAGCTCTCCATGATCTTTTCCAAAATGGGAATCAATACCTATGAGGTTCTCGAAGCAGCGGGTACCAAATGGAACTTTCTGAAATTCTACCCCGGTTTGGTCGGTGGCCATTGCATCGGTGTCGATCCTTATTACCTGACTTATAAATCGGCCAAATACGGTCACCATGCACAGATTATAAATGCCGGGCGCTCAATTAACGACAGCATGGGCCAGTACATAGCCCGCGAAATCGTTCAGAAACTTATCGCCCTGGGTAAGGAATTGAAAAATGCAAGGGTGCTTGTTATGGGCATCACGTTTAAGGAAAATGTCAGCGACATCCGAAACTCCAAGGTTGTTGACGTGATTATGGAACTAAAGCAGTTCGGACTTCATGTTGACGTTATTGATCCCCACGCCGCCCCTGAAGAAGTTATGGAAGAATACGGCATCGACATGTCCGAAACCGTTAATCCCCGCTACGACGCTATCGTGGCAGCAGTTAGCCATGAGGAATATCTGAATAAGGATGAAAAGTATTTCAGGGGAATTGTGCACGAACCGGCTCTGATGGCCGATTTAAAAGGGATTTACCGCGACAGGATTAAACACCTTGTTTATTGGAGCCTCTAGTTTCTTTAGACAAAGGGATAACTATAAAATTACAACATGAGCAAATTAATCCTTGTTACCGGAGGTACCGGTTATATCGGTTCTCATACCTGCGTAGAGCTTATGAATGAAGGGTTTGAGGTATTAATTGCCGACAACCTGTCCAATTCGGATATAAGCGTTCTCGATGGCATAGAGAAGACTTCGGGCAAAAGACCGATTTTCGAAAAGGTTGACCTGTCGGACGAGACTTCCACAAACCTGCTTTTCGATAAATACCCGGGAATTGTAGCCATAATTCATTTTGCGGCTTACAAAGCGGTTGGGGAATCGGTTAGTATCCCTCTAAAATACTATTACAACAACCTGAACTCCCTGATTCATTTGTTGAACAATATGGAGCGCAAAAATGTGTCAAACATCGTTTTCAGCTCCTCATGTACGGTTTATGGAGAACCCGATGAGCTTCCGGTTACCGAGAAAGCCCCCATTAAACCGGCAAGTTCGCCCTATGGAAACACCAAGCAGATTTGCGAGGAAATCCTCAGGGACACAGGAGCTGTAAATGAAAACCTCAATATCATCTCTCTCCGATATTTTAATCCTGTGGGTGCTCATCCTTCGGCTAATATCGGTGAACTTCCGTTAGGCGTGCCCAACAACCTGGTTCCTTTTATCACCCAGACAGCAATTGGTCTGCGCGATGAACTAAAGGTCTTCGGAAGCGATTATAATACCCCCGACGGTACCGCAATCCGCGACTATATCAATGTTGTTGACCTTGCAAAGGCACATGTTATTGCGATCAAGAGACTTCTGGGGAAAACGGGAAAGAAAAAGCTCGAGGTATTTAACCTGGGAACAGGCCGGGGCGTATCGGTACTGGAAGTGATAAATGCTTTCGAGAAAGCCAGCGGCGTAAAACTCAAATACAAAATTGTTGATCGCAGGGAAGGCGATGTGGAGAAAGTTTTTGCCGATACCCGCTTTGCAAATGTCGAACTGGGATGGAAGGCAGAAAAAAACCTTGAGGAAACCCTGGCTTCCGCATGGAACTGGGAAAAGAAAATCCGAAACAAGTAAAACCTAATCGTATGAAAACTATACTTATTACCGGAGGTGCCGGATTCATCGGATCTCATGTTGTCAGGCTCTTTGTGAACAAATATCCGGAATATAAAATCGTCAATCTCGACAAACTCACTTATGCGGGTAACCTGGAGAATATCAGGGATATCGAGAGCAAATCCAATTACGAGTTTGTGAAAGGGGATATTGTTGATGGAGCTTTCATTTCCGAATTGTTCAAGAAGTATGGTTTCCAGGGAGTTATCCATCTGGCCGCTGAGTCCCATGTCGACCGGTCCATATCAAACCCCACTGAATTTATTTATACCAACATTATTGGAACGGTAAACCTGCTCAATGCTGCCAGAGCGGAGTGGACGGAAAGGCCGGGAGACAATCTTTTTTACCATATCTCCACCGACGAGGTATATGGTAGTCTGGGCGAAGAGGGCCTTTTCACGGAAGAAAGTTCGTACGACCCCCGCAGCCCCTATTCAGCATCGAAAGCCAGCTCCGATCACCTTGTGCGTGCATGGTACCACACTTTTAAACTGCCGGTTGTTATTTCAAATTGCAGTAACAATTATGGGCCCAACCAGTTCCCTGAAAAGCTCATTCCGCTGGCCATTAACAATATTAAAAACATGAAGGCAGTTCCTGTTTACGGCAAGGGGGAGAATATCCGCGACTGGCTATTTGTTGAAGATCACGCAAAAGCCATTGATGAGATTTTTCACCGGGGAAAGACTGGCGAAACCTATAATATCGGTGGCATAAACGAGTGGAAGAATATTGATCTTATACAGCTGCTGTGCACGATCATGGATGAGAAGCTCAACCGCAGTGCCGGTACTTCAGCCTCCCTTATCACCTATGTGAAAGACCGTGCAGGACATGATCTCCGTTATGCCATCGACTCCTCAAAACTCCAGGCCGATCTGAACTGGGCTCCTTCGCTTCAGTTTGAGGAAGGCTTGGCTAAGACAGTGGAATGGTATCTCCGCAACGAAGTATGGATGAACAACGTGATGACCGGGGATTACGAAAAGTATTATGATAAGCAGTATGTGAAGCGCTGAACCGGGAAACTAATCCAAACCCAAATCCTATTCTAAAAAGAGAAAGTAAAAGGCAGCGCTTAAGAATCTATTAGTTCAAAGTGCAGCTGTATTTTTTTTACTGGGAATACCTTTTAAAGGGTACGGCATGATTTCTCTCCCCTGTCCCTTCTTTGCTGCCGCGAGGTCGTAGCAGAGGGCAGTAGGATTCGTTAAATGCGGAGAAAAATCATCGAAAATGCCAATCTGCCAAAGTAGAATTGAGCGTAGATTATTATAAACCTAATGCCAACATTCTCATGCGTCAAAAACTTAGTCTTATTGTAATGGGTGTAATGTTGTTTTCAAGCCTTACTGCACAGAACTCCGAGACGGTTCTGGTCGTTGGCGAAGCCGTTGTTCTCGGCAAAGCCTGGCCGGCAAATGGTGGAGGTTTTGCGCTTTTGACAGATGCCGACCGTCAATATGTGGTATACTATAATTCGGAAGGGCGAACGGTTGCGGCACAACGGCCGCTCTCTCAAACGAGTTGGACCCAAATCATACTTCCCTCAAAAGTGGACCACGCACCTCGGGGGGGTGTGGATGAGTCCAGCACGATAGCCGGGTTTGATGCTCACAACTATATTACCATGGCTGTGGATTCAGAAGGTTATATACACGTTTCACTAAATCATCATGTAAACCGTTTGACCTATTTCCGATCAACCCAGGCGCACGACATTTCCACCTTGGTTCAGGTTGATGCTATGGTTGGCGATGGTTCGCAGCAGGAGGATCGGGTGACCTATCCCAAGTTCATGACCGCACCCACCGGAGAATTGTTATTCCACTATCGGCATGGCAGTAGTGGAGCCGGGAACGAAGTCTATAATATCTACAATGTGAAAAACCAAACATGGACGCGTTTCTTGATTGAGCCCCTGATATCCGGCGAGGGATTGCGGAACGCATATCAGGTAGGGCCTTTCCTTGGTCCGGATGGATGGTATCATCTTGGTTGGGTTTGGAGAGACACGCCAGATGCTTCCACAAGCCACGACCCATCGTATGCCAAAAGCTCCGATTTGAAAAACTGGGAAACTGCAGCGGGCAACCCACTCTCTTTACCGATTATATTTGGCGATACCGGGACTCGAATCGATCCAATTCCAGTCAAGGGCGGAATCATTAACGGAGGACTAAAACTAGGGTTTGATAGCTCAAACGGCTTTGTTGCAACCTACCACAAATTTGACGAATCGGGATATACACAAGTCTATGCCTCACGGTTTAGGAATGGTGGGTGGGATAGTCATAAGATTTCCGATTGGAATTACCGCTGGGATTTCGGTGGTCACGGAACCTTGGAGTTTATGATTTTCATTGATGGCACCCGACCCTACGGCGAAGGCCTGCTTGCGATGAATTATGTGCACCGTAAATACGGGTCTGGCGTTTTGGTTTTCAATGAGGATACCCTGGAACCTATTGCTGTGGAACCACAGCGAAGAGCCTATCCGATTGCACTAGACCTTTTGGAATCCCCCTTTCCGGATATGGAGGTTCACTTTGCCTTGGATTCCGGAGTCGATCCCGACACTTCCTCTCATTATCGCTTGCGTTGGGAGGCCCTCGGTTCCGGAAACGACTTTCCCCGCACGGTAGCCGATGAACCAAGCGATTTGATTTTATACAAGATCGTTTCCCACGACGATTCTCCCTTATGATTTTTACTCTCTTACTAGTAAGATTCGCATTAGGGAATTAGTCAGGAGCACGTTAAAAAACGCAACAACCAATAACGTGTTGTCTCCATTGTTTAAACTTGCCAATGCTCCAATCTGACTATTATTGGCAAGCATACCATCATTACCATTTCATCATAACAAAATGCAAATATCAGATCAAAACCATCCTACAGATCACCCGAAAACTATTCATTGGGGCATTATCGGTTGCGGTAATGTAACGGAGCTGAAGAGCGGTCCCGCTTTTCAGAAAGTGCCCGGCTCAAAGCTTGTGGCTGTGATGCGTCGCAATGCAGACTTGGCCCGTGATTATGCAAAGCGGCATGGCGTAGCTCGCTGGTACAGCGATGCTTCGGAACTTATTAACGACCCTCAGGTGGATGCCGTTTATGTGGCCACTCCTCCCGATTCGCATGCGCTGTATGCCATTCAGGCAATGAAAGCTGGAAAGCCAGTGTATGTGGAAAAGCCTATGGCACCGATGGGAAAATAGTATTATCCTGTTTTGAAAAAAAGCCGATACTACTGGCAAAGGACGCAAAACTTAGTTCTTTTGACTTTCAGAATCCCGAAAATATCGCTTTTTATTTAGTTGAGCAGGTAACAGGCGCCATGCAGGGCAGAAACCAATGCGTAAGTACTATGTATAGCGCAGCCCGCACAAATAGGGTGTTGGAAGAAATTGTAAGCGGGTATTATAAATGAAGTTCACGATCCAGCAAGGCAATAAAATTACAGTAAAGCGGCGATATTGAACAAATCTGTGAATCCGGAGAACATATCGGGAATACCCAATGGCTCCCGTACTACTCCACGGTCACCGATTTCGCCAGATTTCTGGGCTGATCCACATTACATCCCCTGAGAACAGCAATATGGTAAGCAATTAGCTGCAGCGGGATTACCGAAAGCAGGGAGGTAAGTTCTTCCATTGCCTGTGGGATTTCCAAAACATGGTCGGCCATGCTTTTAATGGTTTTGTCGCCTTCTGAAACAATAGCGATCACAATGCCATTGCGGGCTTTTACCTCTTGGATGTTGCTTACAATTTTCTCGTACGACTTGTCGTTGGTTGCGATAACAACCACAGGCATGTTGCGGTCGATCAGGGCAATTGGGCCGTGTTTCATCTCAGCTGCAGGATAGCCTTCGGCGTGAATATAGGATATTTCCTTGAGTTTGAGGGCTCCTTCAAGTGCTACCGGGAACGAGTATCCCCTGCCTAAATAAAGAAAATTGGTTGCATTCTGATATTGTTCGGCAATAGCCTTAAAAGCTTTATCGTGAAGCAACACTTTTTCGATTTTGGCAGGAATATCCGATAATTCCTGAATCAGGGCATGGTAGCGCTGTGGTTCGAGAATGCCTTTTTTATATCCTATCATGGCAGCCATCATGGCCAGAACCGTTACCTGTGCTGTAAAAGCTTTGGTTGATGCAACCCCGATTTCTGGTCCGGCATGCATGTAAACTCCCGCATGCGTCTCCCTCGAGATACTGGAGCCTACTACGTTGCAAATCCCCAATACCAATGCTCCGCGGTCTTTGGCTAATTGTATGGCAGCCAGGGTATCTGCGGTTTCACCGCTCTGGCTGATAGCAATTACAATATCATCTTTGTCGATCAGAGGATTGCGGTATCTGAACTCGGAGGCATATTCCACTTCAACCGAAATACGGGCGATATCCTCTAAAAGGTATTCACCCACCATCCCTGCGTGCCATGAGGTTCCGCATCCGATGATCACTATTCTTTTCGCATTGATCAGGCGTTCCTCTACGTTGAACAAGCCACCTAAGTGTATTGAAGTTTTGTCTTGTGAAACCCTTCCCCTGAAAGTATCGAGAATGGAACGGGGCTGCTCGAAAATTTCCTTGAGCATGAAATGATCATAACCGTTTTTCTCAATCTCACTGATTCCCAAATCGATCTTTTGGATTTTTGGGGTAAGTTTGTCGTTCCGAATGGTTTTTAAAATAAGCTCGTCGCGGCTGATAATTGCAACATCCTCATTGTTAAGGTAAATCACACGGTCGGTGTATTCAACAATCGGTGTGGCGTCCGATGCAATGAAATACTCACCGTCGCCGATTCCCAGAACCAGAGGACTGCTCTTTCGGGCAGCTATCAGCTTATCCGGCTCCTTGCTGCACATAACAACAAGCCCATATGCACCAATAACCTTGGTAAGTGCGAGGCGTACAGCCAGCTCGGCATCTACTTTTCCTTTCACATAAATATATTCGATCAGGTTTGCCAGAACCTCGGTGTCTGTTTCACTCTGGAAGGTATAGCCACGATCGCTAAGCTTGGATTTTAAGGTGCTGTAGTTTTCAATGATTCCATTGTGGATTATCGTGAAGATCCCATTCATACTAACATGAGGGTGAGCATTAACGTCGTTAGGCTCACCGTGGGTAGCCCAACGGGTATGGCCCATTCCCAGGGTCCCGGAAATGTCGCCCGATTCAACAAATTTTTCAAGGTCGGCAACTTTCCCTTTTCGTTTATAGACCTGGGTTGAATCATTCAAAAGAGCGATACCCGAGGAATCGTAACCGCGGTATTCGAGCCTTTTTAATCCCTTGATAATTATGGGATAAGCATTCTTATAACCGATATATCCAACTATTCCGCACATAATTAAAAGAGTTCAGTGTAAATAATCTTTAACCTGAAAGAAGAAGAATTTGCCGATTCCCCTTTAAGAATTACCTTGTTGGCAGCGCTGTTGCTTCTTCTTGAGACAAGCACCAAATCCGAGTTTTCAATTTTGCCACTTATAAACGACTGCAAATGGAGACCAATATTAAACACATATGCGTGCTGACTTTCATCATAGCTTCCATCAAAATAGCTACCTGTCTGATCAATGCGGTAATCGTAAAGATAAGTGTACGTACCGTCTTCTTCCAATGCAAAAAGCAATAGGTTCGGGGGATAGTTTTCCTCAAAAAGTGAAGGGTACATTATGGTGTCAACGGGAAAGATCAACTCCGCTTTATTAATCGTTATCATGCCTTTGGATTTCCAAGCTTCGAGATCCGGAAAGCTGATGTGTCCGCTGGAGCCGGCAAGGCCGTCGATATAAATCAGACTGTCGCTGTTAGGCACATTCAGATTTGTTTCAATGGGAAATCCTGAGTACTCATGGGTAAAGGCATTCGCTTTTGCCACCAGGGTTGTAAAGGCCAGATCATAGGTTTTACTAATCGTGTCTCCATTATAGTAAAAGGTGAGTTTGGAGTCCAGTGATGACATGTTAAGGTATACGAAGCCTCCCTTTTCACTTACCGGGTCAACACTGATATGCATGCCATAAAACTCTTCCTCAAAGTCTTCGCGGTCGCGAAAAACAGAATCCGGCAGAGATTCAAATTTACTCAGAAACTCCGGGTCTTCAATCTTCACGCGAATAATCGAATCGCCCAAAGCGAAGGTTGTATGGGCAAGTTCGGATGTATTGCTGTAATATTCTGAAGGATTTATATCCGAGAAGTAACTCGAGTCGTAGGTCATTTTCTGATTTAGCTCGTGAACCCTTAGGGTCATTTCGTTCAAGCTGTCCCCAAAAAAATTTGCCGGGGAAAGATACAGAACCAAAGAATCGGCCGAGCGCAAGGAATCGATGGAGATTAGCAGCTTGGGATGAAACTGGGTGAGAATAGAGGCGTTGCTATACCCGAAAATGCTGTCTTTCTGACTTCCCAACACATATAGTTCATTTGCGGAAGTGAGTATTCTCTTGCCACTGATCGTGTAGGAGCTAATTACAGTGGAGGAATCAGTCTTCACATAAATATCATCAGAAGAAGGTAGCAAATCCCTGCCTAAATTATCCGGATCTTTTGCACAAGCATTAATAAGAAAAATTAAACTAAACAATACTCCGGAGCTGAAAGCGATTCGTTTGACGATTTCTTTCCATCCGGCAAGTGGGTTCCAAAACATACTCATTTCTTCGATTCGTTTATTATTTTATCGTAGAAAACGGAATAGGCGTCAATATAGTCTTCCGGATCCTGATAATTTAAGACGGGAACTTTAACTTCTTTAAACAACGGCTCAATTTCAGTAGGCAATTCTTTGCTTCCCATGATTATTCCATCGGAATATTTGAATGCCATGCGGGCCAGGTTGACAAACGTTGGCTCTTTCAGGGGAGTGACTACTGAGTCGGTAATCCCGTCATATTTGACCTTCCGAACGAAATTCTCATCCATTGTATCATTAAAGCCATCATTGTAAGCAGAAAAGACCAGCTTTGAATTCATAAAAAGCGGGTCTTCGTTGTATGATTTTTTTATGTAAAGAGGAACAAGACTTGTGAACCAACCGTGGCAATGTATAATATCGGGCGACCAACGAAGTTTTTTTACCGTTTCAATAACCCCGCGGGCAAAAAATATCATCCGCTCATCATTGTCTTTGTAAAATTTGTTTTTGCTGTCTTTTAAAACAAATTTCCGGGTAAAGTAATCTTCATTGTCAATGAAATAAACCTGCATACGGGCTGACTGAATAGATGCAACCTTGATAATGAGGGGGTGATCGGTGTCGTCGATGATGAGGTTCATCCCTGAAAGGCGAATGACTTCATGAAGCTGGTTTCGACGTTCGTTGATGCTTCCAAACCGAGGCATAAAAGTCCTGATTTCCCTGCCTTTTTCCTGAATCCCCTGCGGCAGAAATCTGCCAATTTGCGACATCTCGGATTCTGGTAAATAAGGAGTGATTTCCTGGGAGATGAATAAAACTTTGACGTTTTCCATTATAACCCTGATTGGTTTTTAAAAATCATACAAAGATACGAAAAAAATTAAGACGGTGTAATGCAAATTTTCGAGCTTTTAACCTGCAATGGATGAAATGTATGGGTAAATATTTGATTTTTCGTTTTATTAATATCTATTTTTGCCGATAATAAATTTTTTAAATGAAAGTAATTTCTTCAAGAGAGGATTTGCGTCATTATCGCTCAATGCTGCTCGCTGAAGGCGGCACAATTGGTTTTGTTCCCACAATGGGTGCGTTGCATCAGGGACATCTGTCACTCGTGGAGGTTGCGGCATTGGCCTGCGAGCACGTAATTGTCAGCATTTTTGTGAATCCCACACAGTTTAATGATCCCAACGACTTGCGCAACTATCCCCGAAACCTGGAAAAAGACCTTGCTCTGCTTACCGGACAGGGGAAGACCGCGGTTGTATTTGCCCCGGAAGTTGAAGATATTTATCCTGAACCCGATTTGCGCCGATTTGATTTCGGTCCTCTCGATAAAGTAATGGAAGGCGCCCGTCGTCCGGGTCATTTTAATGGCGTGGCGCAGGTTGTGAGTAAACTCTTCAGTATAGTGGAGCCCCACAAGGCTTTCTTCGGGGAAAAAGACTTTCAGCAGCTCGCCGTAATTCGACAGCTTGTGATGCAGGAACAATCGAAAATCGAAATAGTCCCTTGTCCGATTATCAGAGAAAGCGATGGATTAGCCATGAGCTCGAGAAATGTTTTGCTGTCTCCCGATGAGCGATTGCATGCTGCGAATATTTCCGGAATTCTCTTTCAATCCAGGGAGTTGAGCACAACCATGGAGGTCGATTTACTCACCGCTTGGGTGGTGGATCAGCTCAACAACGACCCCCTTCTTCAGGTGGAGTATTTCCAAATCGTTGACAGTATTACACTTATGCCTGTTGAAAGATGGACGCAAGCCGGTGAAAAGCAAGGATGTGTTGCGGTTAAAATAGGTAAGGTCAGACTGATTGATAATATTAAATTTGATTAAATTTGCAGCATTATGAATATCGAAATATTAAAATCAAAAATTCATAGGGTTACTGTTACGGAATCCAATCTGAATTATGTCGGCAGTGTTACTATCGATTTGAATCTGTTGGAAGCGGCTAACCTTATTGAGGGCGAAAAAGTTCAGGTATTGGACATCAACAATGGCGAAAGGTTTGAAACCTATGTTATCGTTGGAGAAAGAGGACTGGGCGAAATCTGTCTGAACGGACCTGCTGCCAGAAAAGTTGCTGTAGGGGATATTGTAATTATCGTTTCATATGCAAGTATGGACTTTGAAGAAGCCAAATCTTTCAAGCCCTGGGTTATATTTCCCGATACGGCCACAAATAAACTAATCTGACAAAGTCTTGAGAAAATTCATTTTTAAAGCACTTAAATTTTTTGGTTTTCTTTCTTTTGGGATTATCCTGCTATATTTTGCTTTTAAAGGTATAAGCCTTGAGAAGATCGGACAGGACCTGAAAAGTGTGAACTATGGCTGGGTTCTTCTTTCTCTGCTTTTTGCGTTTTGTGCTTACATGGCCAGAGCTTACCGATGGAATATTATTATTGAGCCCCTGAACTATCGTCCTACTTTTTTGCATACCCTGTATTCCCTTATGGTTGGATATCTTGCCAACTTTGCATTTCCCCGGATTGGTGAAATCACCCGCTGCGCTACCCTTGCAAAAAAGGAAAAAATCCCTGTTGACAAGCTTATAGGTACCGTGATCGTTGAAAGAGCCGTTGACCTGCTTTCCCTTGTTGCTCTGCTTATTTTGTTGCTCTTGCTAAGGCTCGACACGTTCGGGTCCTTTCTTGGAGACGCCGTTTTCATCCCCCTTTCCGAGAAAATATCAAGCACCCTTAGCTTTTCATGGTTTATCTGGATTGTGATTGCCGGTACTTTTCTGGGCTTCATCCTTCTTTATTTCATTTTTCGTGAACAACTCGCAAAAATTGTGGTAGTGAACAAAGTGAAAAACCTTGTAAAAGGGGTGCTTTCAGGCTTAAAAACAGTATATCAGATGAAGCGACGCACCGAGTTTGCTGTTTTCACTGTGCTTATCTGGGTTTTCTACCTGCTAATGACCTGGGTTCTGGTTTTTTCCTTGCCTGCTACCTCAGGGCTCAAACTCATTGACGGACTATTTATTCTGGTTATCGGGGGATTGGGCATGTCGGCTCCCGTACAGGGAGGAATTGGCGCGTACCATTGGATCGTATCGCGCGGACTGGCAAGCGTATATGCATTTATAAGCATTGAAGACGGACTTGTTTACGCAACGGTTTCCCACGGTTCGCAGGCTATCTTTGCCATCGCTCTGGGTTCGCTTTCACTCATCCTGCTTGTCTCCAGAAAAAAGAATGTTACTGATAAAAAGGTATCCCGCAAAATCAAAACCGCTAATTCAGCTGGCTAATGAACTCCCTCGAAACAATACGCCATAAAATTATTGTTGATTGGAACGAACTACCCGAAATTCTTTTTGAGTGGAAGAATTCAGATCAAAAAATTGTTTTCACAAATGGCTGTTTCGATATCATTCACAGGGGGCACATTGAACTTCTGGCCAAGGCTGCCGATTTAGGCAAGAAACTTATTGTTGGACTGAATGCCGATGACTCGGTTCAGCGTCTTAAAGGTCCGGAACGACCCCTGCAGGACGAATTCTCCAGAGCCATGATAATGGCCAGCTTTGGGTTTGTCGATCTCGTTGTTCTGTTTCAACAGGATACCCCATTGGAACTGATAAGCCTTATAAAGCCCGATGTTCTCGTAAAAGGTGGCGATTATAAGGCCGAAGAAATTGTCGGATACGATGTGGTTACCAACAATAACGGACAGGTTGTAACAATTAATTTCGTAGAGGGATACTCTACTACTTCGATTGTTAATAAAATGAAGTAGCAACAGGTGAAACATTTACTTTTCAATACTGTTGCTTGCTTGGCAGAGTTTTCACGGGAATCCCCAAACTTGGGTCTAAACGATTCCCGCCAGAAATTGCAAATAGGGAAATTTAATTTACTGTAAAACTTTTCCTGTCTGTCGACACCAACCCGTTTATTTTTTGTTACTTTTCGTAAAAGTATTCCCGATGGCAAAAACCAAAACCGTTTATGTGTGTCAGAATTGTGGAGCCGACTCTCCGAAATGGATCGGCAAGTGCAATTCCTGCGGTCAATGGAATACCTATGTTGAGGAAATACTAACCAAAAAAACGGGATCTGCAAGTTTCACAAGCCAGAACGAGCCTGCGAGAGTTGAGAAGCTGAAGGATATCAGTGTTCAGATTACCACCCGGATCGATACCCATGATGCCGAATTCAATCGGGTTCTCGGGGGAGGAATTGTTCCCGGATCCTTAATTCTGCTTGGTGGGGAGCCGGGGATCGGGAAATCGACATTGGTGTTGCAATTGGCGCTCAAACTTACACATCTGAAGGTTCTTTATGTTTCGGGGGAGGAGAGCGGACAGCAACTTAAACTTCGTGCAGAGCGTCTAGGGGGTGGGAAAGCGATTGGCGAAACCCTGGTATACACGGAAACAAACCTTCAGAATATTCTTACCCTGGCAAATCACGAACGACCCGAGCTTATCATTATCGACTCGATACAGACCCTTAGCTCCGAGTTTATTGAATCGTCCCAGGGAAGTGTTTCGCAGGTACGGGAGTGTGCTGCCAGTCTGCTGAAATTTGCTAAAGAAACGCATACCCCAATTATTTTAATCGGTCATATCACAAAAGACGGAAGCATTGCCGGGCCGAAAGTTCTGGAGCATATCGTCGATACGGTTCTGCAGTTTGAGGGCGACACCCATCATATGTACCGCATTCTGCGGGCTATGAAAAACAGATTTGGTTCCACCTATGAGATCGGGGTTTACGAGATGCTAGGCAGCGGATTGAAGGAAATATCGAATCCCTCGGAAATATTCATCGGGAGAAATCTCGAGAAGCTCAGCGGTGTTTCGGTTGCTGCCACAATGGAAGGGATACGCCCCCTTCTCATTGAGGTGCAGGCATTGGTGAGTACTGCGGCATACGGGACGCCCCAGCGATCGGCAACGGGTTTCGACCTTCGGCGGTTAAACATGTTGCTTGCCGTTCTTGAGAAACGCGCCAGTTTTAAACTGATATCCAAAGATGTATTCCTCAATATCGCGGGAGGAATAAGGGTTGACGATCCGGCAACCGATCTGGGGATTATCAGCGCTATATTATCCTCTACTGTTGATATTGCCGTGGACAATCAGTTTTGTTTCGCGGGAGAGATTAGCCTATCGGGTGAAATAAGGCCGGTAAGCCGACTTGAGCAGAGAATATCTGAGGCCGAAAAACTTGGATTTACCAGGATGATCGTTTCCCAGTACAGTAAAAAAGGCATTGATTTTGATAGATACAAAATGGAAGTTACCTTTGTTTCTAAGGTTCAACAAATTCCGAAAATACTTTTCGGATAAATCTGGAGAATAATTATAAAGAATGGATGGATTACCTCTTATAAAATCTGATTTCGAATCACCTTGTGTTTTCTACACTATTAAAAAGCCCGATATTGAGTCGGGCAGCACCTATTATTTTCAAACCGGAAGTGGCCTCAGCTATCAGGTTACTTTTGGAAAAAAGAAAAATAATTATCTTGGCAACATCGTCAATTTTAGTGTAATAAGTGAGGAGTATGAGGATGAGTATTCCGAAACCAACCGCGGGGAAGTATATAGTATTATCTGCACCATGATTGAGGTTTTGCGTATTTACCATGAAAACCATCCCTATTCAAATTCCTATGAATTCTCGGGAGAATTTAAGGACAGTAGGGATGAAAAGGAAATCAGCATTCGCACCCGCCTTTATTACCGGGTTGCCTCAAGGGTTATCGATCTGGAGCATTGGGATTTGCATCTGGATGGAAATAAAGTTGTGATATTACGAAAACATTAACAAATGGCTGTTTTACTTGAAGTTACCGGCCTTTGTCTTGCTTTGGGCGGGAACTCCCCGAAAACACTTGTAAACAACATTTCCTTTACCCTCGGTGAGGGAAAAGTTCTGGGAATAGTTGGGGAATCCGGTTCAGGCAAATCACTTACAGCGCTGTCAATAACCCGCCTTCTGCCTGAAAATATCACAATGGCTTCCGGCAAAATTGTATTTTATAACTTGGGCGAAGCCGTCGAACTCTCATCCCCCGAAATAAAAGATATCCGGAACTACCGTGGGAAAAGCATTGCCATGATATTCCAGGAGCCTATGACTTCGCTGAACCCTTCGATGAGGTGCGGAAGGCAAATTGAAGAAGCGATTTTGGCCCATCGGAAAACTAAACCCGCTGCACTTAAGGAAAAGGTTATTTCACTGCTTCACGAGGTTAACCTCCCACGGCCTGAAATTTTGTACGATTCTTATCCGCATCAGCTTTCAGGAGGACAAAGGCAACGACTTATGATTGCCATGGCATTAAGCGCCGACCCCTCTGTTCTGATTGCGGATGAGCCTACCACGGCTTTGGATGTGACGGTTCAGAAAAACATCATTTTGCTTCTTCAAAAGCTCAAGGAATCCAGGGGCTTGTCCATAATTTTTATTTCCCACGATCTTCGGCTTATACGCGAAATTGCCGATGATGTACTGGTGATGCGAAAAGGGGAGATATCGGAATATGCTGAGGCAGGGAAACTCTTTGCCGAGCCTTCATCGGCATACACAAAAGGTCTTATTGCCTGTCAGCCGCCCCTTGATCATAAGCCCGAGAGACTTCTCACTATCAGGGACTTTGAGATGGCGAAGGGTGAACTCCCCCGTGAAGAAAGAAAGAGCAATGAGATTGATTATTCGCAGGAGCCAATTTTGAGAATCGAGAATCTCAGTGTGAATTATTCGGTGCCGGGCGGTTTGTTTTCGAAAAGGGCTGGTAGTTTTAAGGCAGTGGACAAAGTGAGTCTGGAAATTTACCCCGGCGAAACCCTTGGATTGGTTGGTGAATCGGGTTGCGGGAAAACGACCATCGGGAAAACAATTTTGAAACTCATACAAGCTAACGAAGGGGATATTTATTTCCGGGGGATGCGAATTGGTTCGTTGAGGTCTAAGGCTCTCCGCACTTTTCGGAAATCGGTACAGGTTGTTTTTCAGGACCCGTTTTCATCGCTGAATCCCCGGCAGACCATACAGTCGATGTTAAACGAGGCACTAGAGGTTCATAAACCGGGGTTGGATCTGCGGGGGAGAAGGGATCGGATCGCTGAATTGCTTATTAATGTTGGGCTTACTGAAGACGATGTGTATAAATACCCGCATCAGTTTTCGGGCGGGCAGAGGCAGCGGATCAGTATAGCTCGAAGCCTTGCTCCGGAACCCGAGTTTCTGGTGCTTGACGAATCGGTTTCTGCACTTGATGTTTCCGTTCAGGCTCAGGTTCTGAACTTACTTAACGATTTAAAGGAAAAGTATGGACTTAGCTACCTGTTTATCTCTCATGATCTTTCGGTTGTGAAATACATGTCGGACCGTATTGTTGTTATGCATGCCGGAATTATTGAAGAATCAGGCGATCCCGAAAAAATATTTCACCATCCGGAAAAAGAGTACACGCGTTCGCTTATTTCGGCGATACCCGGTTATCAGTATTCTTCCGCATCCACATCATAGGTTATCACAGTATTCTGGTAGCGTGTGTCGCCCTCATAATCGGGGCAGTTAAGATAAATACTGAAGTCCTGGGGCGGGGTGAAGATATCCTCCTGTTTAACATTAAGGGAACTGTCTGCATAAACCTTCTGCAAAAAATAGCCGTAAATCGGGAGTGCCATATATCCACCTGAACCCTGGGTGAGATTGTCGAAATGAACAGAGCGGTCTTCAGCGCCTACCCAAGCGCCAGCAGTAAGATTGGGCGTGATCCCCATATACCATCCGTCTGACTGATTCTGCGTGGTTCCGGTTTTGCCTCCCATTTCGCCTGTGAAATTGAAGAACCATCTTAGCCTTCCACCAGTGCCACGGTCAACCACACCGCGAAGAAGCTGTACCATAAGGTAAGCGGTTTTCTCGCTGATTGCTTCCACTTGCTGGGGATGGAAAGTAGCAAGGAGGTTACCGTTTTTGTCTTCAATATCCGTTACAAAAATGGGCTGGATATAAACGCCTTTGTTGGGGAAAGTGTTAAAAGCGCCCACCATTTCAACCATGCTAATATCGGAGGTTCCATAGATCACCGAGGGTACGGCATCGATTTTACTGGTGACCCCCATTTTGCGAATGATCTCGATCACAGCCTGGGGATTGTATTTTTTCACCAGCGCGGCGGATATGAAGTTTACCGAATGGGCAAGGCCCCATTTCAGGGTCACCATCTTGCCTTCCATGTCGAAGTTGCCTGAATTTCGTGGTGTCCATGTCGAGTCGCGGTCTGCAAAGGTAACCGGACTGTTAAGTACCAGATCGCAGGGCTTGTCGCCTTCCTGCATGGCCAGGGTATAGAGGAAGGGCTTTATGGTAGAACCCACTTGCCGTTTACCCTGGGTTACATGGTCGTATTGGAAGTATTTGTAGTTGTGTCCGCCAACATAGGCTTTTACATGTCCGGTTGAAGGTTCCATGGCCAAAAACCCGGTTCTCAGGAAAAACTTGTAATAGCGGACCGAATCGAGAGGGGTCATAATAGTGTCTATGTCGCCATCCCAACTAAAAACCCTCATTTTTCGCGGGGTTCTGAAAATTTTCATAATCGAGTCCTGTTCAAGTCCTTTAGCCCTCAGATTGCGGTAGGTATCGGTTCGGCGAACGGACTGCATCATTATTCTGTTGACATCCTCAGAAGTTAAGTCTTCGGAAAAAGGGGCAGACCTATGTCTTTTTTGATTTTGAAAAAACTCTTTTTGCAGAGTTCCGCCAAGATGTTTTTCCACTGCTTCTTCGGCATATTTCTGCATTTTATAATTGATAGCAGTGTTTATCCTAAGTCCGTCGCGGTAAAGGTTGTAGGGGGAGCCGTCGGGCTTGAAATTTTTATTGCACCAACCATAGAGTGGATCGGTTTCCCATTTCACCGAGTCTTCATGAAAGCGATCGTAGGAGAAATAGTTTGCTTTTTCCGGCTTTCCTGCCATCATGATGGTCCTGACGTAGGTTCTGAAATGTGTGGCATAGCCAACGTTATGGCTCTGAATCCTGTAATTGAGCTCAATAGGGATCTGTAAAACCGAGTCGCGCACCTCCCGGGTAATGAAATTGTATTTGGCCATTTGCTGAATGACCACGTTTCGGCGTTTAAGTGAATTTTCGGGGTTCATTACCGGGCTGTAATAGGTGGGAGCTCGAAGAGTCCCGACGAGCACGGCAGCCTGTTCGATTTTAAGTGAGTCGGGGGTGGTGTCGAAAAAAATCCTCGAAGCTGTTTTTATTCCGAAGGTCTCATGGCCAAAGGTCACTGTATTCAGGTACATCACGAGAATTTCGTTTTTTGTGTAGTAGCGTTCAAGCCTGACGGCCGTGTTCCATTCTTTGAACTTTATCAGAATCAGGTTTATTTTCCTGACTAGTTTATTCTTACCCTTGATATTCCTGGTGTCGAAAAGGTTTTTTGCAAGCTGCTGGGTAATTGTGCTACCTCCCCCGGCATTCTGGCCCCCAAGCACAGTTCTGAAAAAAACACGTACCAGTCCCCGGGCATCTATGCCGGAATGTTTTTTGAAACGGATGTCTTCCGTAGCTATCAGGGCGTTAATAAGGTTTGGTGACAGATCATGGTACTCGACAAACGTGCGGTTTTCAATATAAATCTTCCCGAGTAAAACACTGTCGCTCGAATAAACTTCGGAAGCCAGGTTGTTCTGAGGGTTTTCAAGGTCCTCAAACGTAGGCAGATATCCTAACTTCCTCTGGGATATCAGGATAAACAGAATAATAATAATCAGAACAGGAATTATGAAAAGGGCCCACAAAATTCTTAGGTAGCGGGCGTTTGAATTGCTTTTTAAGGACATAGCATTATAGCTTTGCGACAAAATTAATAATTATTTTCATTCAAAATTTTGATCTTGGCTTTGTATTTGATTTACTTTGCACATTTTAATTTTGATATTTGAGCATCTTAAACATAAAGGCTCAAGCTACGAACATTATAATAATTGTTCCTGTTGTTCCGTTTTTGACCCATGAGATCAGAAAACTTTTTTACTGATTAGGAGGGTTGGGTTGTTTTTTGAGTTTCAAAAGTTTTTTTCAGAGTAAAATAGTAGTTCCTTTATAGATAGATTTAAATATGGAAGAAAACCTGGTAATCGTTGAGTCGCCTGCGAAGGCAAAAACTATTGAGAAGTTTCTGGGAAAGGATTATCTGGTGAAATCTAGTTTTGGTCATATCAGAGATCTTGCCAAAAAGAATCTTGGTATCGATATAAATAACAGTTATAAGCCGGAGTATATTGTTTCTCCCGATAAGAAAAAGGTAGTTGATGAGCTCAAAAAACTTGCAAAGGGTGCAAAAACAGTTTGGCTTGCATCTGATGAGGACCGTGAAGGGGAGGCTATTTCCTGGCACTTGTATGAAGTCTTGGGGCTCAAGCCTGAAAAGACGCGGAGGATAGTTTTTCATGAAATCACGAAGGATGCCATTCTCAATGCAATTAAAACCCCTCGGTTTATTGATATCAACCTTGTTAATGCTCAGCAGGCTCGGCGTGTTCTGGATCGGCTTGTGGGTTTTGAGCTTTCGCCTCTTTTGTGGAAAAAGATCAAGCCATCGCTCTCGGCAGGAAGGGTGCAGTCGGTTGCAGTAAAACTGATTGTAGAACGTGAGAGGGAAATCAACGCTTTTCAGGTTAGTTCGTCCTTTCGGGTAGCGGCACATTTTAATATTACCGAACCAAAAGGAAAGGTTTCGGATCTGCAGGCGGAATTGGAAAAGCGCATAACGGAGGTATCCAATGCAAAGAGCCTGCTCGAAAAATTGAACGGGGCGGAATTCAGTGTGGCCGACGTCACTCAAAAGCCGGGAAAGAAATCGCCCTCGCCTCCGTTCACTACATCAACCCTTCAGCAGGAAGCCAGCAGGAAATTGGGTTTCTCGGTGGCACAAACAATGACAATCGCCCAGCGCCTTTACGAAGCCGGGAAAATCACCTATATGAGAACCGACAGTGTTAACTTATCGCAGACGGCGATTTTAGGCTCTTCCGCTGCTATCGAAGCATTGTATGGGAAGGAATATGTGCATACCCGAAATTTCGTTACCAAATCCAAGGGGGCTCAGGAAGCACATGAGGCCATCCGCCCCACCTTCATGGAAAACAGCAGTGTTGACGGAAACAGCACAGAAAAGAGGCTCTATGAGCTGATCTGGAAAAGAACCCTGGCATCGCAAATGGCTGATGCAATCCTGGAAAAAACAAATATTCGAATCAGCAATTCCAAAACACCTGATATGTTTGTCGCCACAGGTGAGGTTTTAAAATTCGACGGATTCCTTAAAGTATATATGGAGTCGAGCGATGACGAGAACCTCGATGAAGAATCTAAAGGCCTTCTTCCCCCGTTGAAAGCCGGAGACAAGCTCGATCTAAGGAAGATGGAAGCGGCCGAGAGATTCACCCTGCATCCGCCCCGCTATACCGAAGCCAGTCTGGTTAAAAAGATGGAGGAACTAGGAATCGGCCGACCATCAACCTATGCCCCTACTATTTCAACGATTCAGCAAAGGGAATATGTTATAAAGGAGGACAGGGATGGGGGTACGCGTATCAGCAGGATCATTGTTCTCAGCAACAAAACCATAAAGGAATCCCAAAAGGAAGAAAACTTCGGATTTGAAAAATCCAAACTCTTCCCCACCGATATTGGCACCATTGTAAACGACTTCCTGGAACAATACTTCAAGGAGATTATGGACTACAATTTTACTGCAACGGTTGAAGCCGAGTTCGATCAGATTGCAGAGGGGAATATGGTATGGAGCACAATGATCGACAAGTTTTACAAGCCTTTTCATATGAAAGTCGATGACACGGACAAAACCGGCGAACGTTCCAAAGGAGAGCGGGTCCTGGGAACCGATTCGGTTTCAGGAAAGCCTGTGCTTGTGAAAATTGGCCGATACGGACCTGTGGTGCAGATCGGGATTGCCACCGACGAGGAAAAACCCCGGTTTGCAAGTTTGCAGAAAGGACAGAGCCTTGAGACCATTACCTTGGAAGAGGCAATGGATCTCTTCAAGTTACCCCGCACCGTTGGCAGTTTCGAAGACAATGATGTTGTTATTGGGATCGGCCGGTTTGGCCCTTATGTCAGGCATCTGAGTAAGTTCTATTCCCTCAAAAAGGGCGTAGACGATCCAATGACGATAACTCTGGACAGAGCCATTGAACTAATTGAAGGCAAGCGTTCTGACGATAAAAACAAGCTTATCAAGTCGTTTGTGGAAGATCCGGAGATCCAGATTCTTAATGGTCGGTACGGTCCTTATATAGCTGTGGGAAAGAGCAATTTCAAGATCCCCAAAGCAAAGGATCCTGCAAGCTTAAGCTACGAGGAGTGTAAGGCCATAATTAAGGCAGGCCCTACAAAACCTGTAAAGAAGAAGAAATAATAATTAAGTATGGATCTAAATGATTACTTCAATCCGGTAAGTCTTGAAAAACCGGCTGTTCATATGATTCCTGATGATCTTACATTCAGCAGGAAGATTAAGATTCATACCCCCGATCAGAAGATTTCCAATGTGGCCGACTACGATATTGCCATTATTGGGATTCCGGACGACAAGAATGCCTTTATCAAAGGTTCGGCTGCCGCGCCGGATGCCGTTAGAGAGCGTCTATACCAATTGTCCAGCATCAACCGCAAAACCAGGATCATCGATTTGGGAAACCTTAAAATTACTGATAATCCCAATGACAGTTATTTTGCTTTACGGGATATTTTGCTGGAGCTTATCGGGAAATCGGTTGTGGCAGTTATCATTGGCGGAAGTCAGGACCTGAGCTATGGAGTTGATTTAGCCTTGAATCAAAAAAAGGAGGTTTACCATCTATTAAGCATGGATTCCAGGCTGGATTTGGGGTTTAAAGAAAAATCAATTACTTCAAGAAACTATCTGGACACTTTATTGTCCGATAAGGATCCGAAACTCTTCAACTACACTAACCTTGGCCATCAGACCTACTTTACGCCCGATCGTTTAAAAGACCTGATCGACAAAAAAGGCTATGAGAGTCTTCGGTTGGGATACGTGCGTTCAAACCTCTCCAGCGTAGAGCCTCAGATCCGGGATGCTGATTTTGTAAGTTTGGATATGAGTTGTGTCAGGCAGTCTGACGCACCAGGTGTCACCCTTCCTTCACCCAACGGTTTTTTTGGCCACGAAATTTGTCAGCTTGCCCGTTATGCCGGAGCTGCCACAGGGATCAAGGCCTTTGGAATTTTCGAGCTGTCGCCTGAGAACGACATAAATGGGCATACTGTTCATCTGGCTGCCCAAACCCTATGGTATTTCCTCGATGGTTACTCCATCAAAATCAAAGAGAACCCGCAGTTGGGCGGGGCAACCAAGTTTATTGTGAACATGCAATCGGCCGGACAGGATATAAGCTTTTATAAAAGTTTAAAGACAGAGCGCTGGTGGATGGAAATTCCCGCAATCAATCCGCTGACGGGCCTGAATTATATAATTTCCTGTAATTATGAGGATTATCAGCTTGCCAGTACGGATGAAATTCCCGAAAGATGGTGGAAATCATTTCACAGACTGGCATAATCCGCTAGAATTATTTCCCCGGTAAACACCTTATATATAATTCGTTAAGAAATAATGCCAGACGCATTTGCAGATAGTTTGACTTATTAACAATATTATGTTAATAAAATTTGTTACTGAGAAGGATTTTTACTTATTTTAGCGAGTCTTAAAAGGCTCTGGAGCGTTGTATTAAAGTAGTTGACATTTACGAGGTTGAAGAATTTGAAAATCGTCTTATATATATCACTTTTACTTATTTCGGTGCTGACCTATGGGCAGCAGGATCCGGAATTTAGCCAGCACAATTCCGCAATGAGTCTGTATAATCCAGGCTCAGTCGGGAGTCGGGACAGAATTTGTCTGAATGCAGTGCATCGTGAGCAATGGGTCGGATTTCCGGGTGCGCCCTCGACCTCTTATTTTAGTGCTGACGGGGCATTTAATCTTTTTGGCAAGGATTTGGGGGCAGGGATTTCAATTTTGAACGATAATCTGGGATTTAATTCGGATTTGGGAATCAACCTTCAGGGAGCCTATAGGATTGATTTGGGTTCTGGCAAATTAGGAATTGGATTAAACGCCGGAATTCTAAATAAATCGCTTAGCCCGGAATGGAAAACACTTGGCACAAGCGGTGAGATCCAGGAAGGGGCAGCAGGGGACCCGAGCATCCCTCAGGCTAAGGAAAGCAGAGTAGCATTTGATCTTGGCCTTGGGGTTTTTTATCGTTCGGAAAATATTTTTTTGGGGATTTCTGCAACTCACCTGAATCAGGCGCGTATAAAATACGAAAATGCAACCCCATATTTAGTCAGACATTATTATGTTACAGCAGGTTATACCATTCAGCTTCAAAATCCCATGTTCGAAATAATGCCATATTTTATAGTAAAGACTGACGGAAAAGCGAATCAGATTTATCTGAATACTACTGTCAGATACAATAAAAGGTTTTGGGGTGGCGTTTCTTACAGAGCGGGAGATGCCATAGTGGGACTTGTTGGTTTAGAGTTGTTTAACGGAGTAAGGGTTGGTTACTCCTATGATTTTGTAACCTCACAGATCGGCAAGTACAGCGATGGTTCTCATGAACTGACCATCGGATATTGCTTTGATCTGAGTTTGGATAAATCGCCACAAAAATATAAGAGTATTAGATTTTTATAATAATTTGACTATTTTTATAGAGTTTTTTTAAATATTTTACTGTTGAATTTTAAAGATTGTTTTAGCAAATAATACCCAAAAGCTATGAAAAAGTTTGTTCCCTTGCTGATTCTGTTGGCATTTCTAGGAAGCTGTTCCAACTTTGATAACGGAGAATTGGTTGGTGTTCAGGGTCGTAAGGCATATATTGAACCTGATCCATTTGGAATGTTGTTTATTCCTATGGGAAGTTTTGTGATGGGGCCCAGCGATCAGGATTTGTCTTTCGCGCAAAATGCCCAATCCAAAACCGTTTCAGTTGATGCCTTCTGGATGGACGAAACCGAAATAACCAACAATGAATATCGCCAATTTGTTTATTGGGTGAAGGATTCTCTTATCAGACAGAAATTGGCCGACGGCGACGGCGAGGATTATGTCATTGCCGGTAAAGATGGAGAAACGGCCAAAATGTTCAAAAACGGGGAAGAGAAAAATCTTATTAATTGGGATCAGCCATTGGATTATAGCGGAAAAGATGAAGAGGTTACCACAGCCATTGATGAAGTTGAGCTTTATTATACCGGTGACGCCAAATTCTTCAACCGCAAGCAACTTGCTGTGGAGAAACTGGAGTATATCTATTATTGGATCGATTTGCAGCAAGCTGCTCAAAGGGGTAACCGTTACGATTCCAAAACACAGGCATATCAAGGGAATGTAACCAAATTGGATGGAACTACCGCTAAAGTTGAGGGACGTCAGTCATTTGTTTTCATGGATAAAGTTCTTGTTTATCCCGATACGCTTTGCTGGATCGCAGATTTTACCTTCTCTTACAACGAGCCATATGCCAATATGTATTTCTACCATCCTTCTTATGACAACTATCCCGTAGTAGGTGTAAACTGGAAACAGGCTTCAGCTTTTTCGATTTGGAGAACTCAGTACCTTAATATGGCACTTGCAAGAGACGGACAGCCTTTCGTTCAGGATTACCGCCTCCCGGTGGAAGCAGAATGGGAATATGCGGCCCGCGGAAATCTTGCATTAAGCATGTATCCCTGGGGTGGTCCGTATATCAGAAACCAGCTTGGATGTTTTGTGGCAAACTTCAAGCCTTTACGAGGAAACTATATCGACGACGGTGCTCTTATTACTGAAAGAGTGGGTTCATTTACTCCAAACGAGTATGGTCTTTATGATATGGCCGGAAACGTTGCGGAATGGACTGCTAATGCATATGACGAATCCGCTTATGTTTTTTCACACAATATGAATCCCGATTATAAATATAATGCAAAACCCGAAGATCCTGCCGTAATGAAACGCAAAACGGTACGTGGCGGATCATGGAAGGATGTGGCACATTTTCTTCAGGTAAGTGTTAGGGATTACGAATATCAGGACAGTGCAAAATCATACGTTGGATTTAGATGTGTTCGATCTTACCTAGGTACAAACTAAAATATTAAAACCCTTAAATTATGAATATTGCCGAAATAGTACAGAGTTCCGCCTGGAAAAATTTCATGGCCAAGCTCTATGGGATCGGGGCTGCAGTTGTTATCGTGGGAGCTTTGTTTAAGATCATGCACTGGCCGGGAGCCGGTATCATGCTCACAGCTGGATTGGCTACTGAAGCTGTAATTTTCTTTTTCTCCGCTTTTGAACCTTTGCATGAAGAACTCGACTGGACTTTGGTTTATCCTGAATTAGCAGGCATGACGGATCCTGACGAGATGGAAGATTTCAGGGAAGAAAGCATCGCCGGCAGAGGGGTAGGTTTGCAGAAGTTTGATGAACTATTCCAACAGGCAGATATAAGACCTGAGACAATAAAGAATCTAAGTACGGGTCTTAATAGTCTTAACCAAACTGCAACTAACCTCGGGGACATAACTGCAGCAAGTCTGGCTACTAAAGATTACCTCAGCAACATGAAGACAGCTGGGGAGTCGGTAAGTTCTTTCGCGAATATTTATTCACAGAGTTCCGGAGAACTCACCAATTCGGTTGGCGCATTAGCTTCGTCGTACAAGAAAACAGCTGAGATGATCGATAAATCCGGTCAGGAGATCGCTCAGAAATTTACGCAATCGAGTGCCGATATTACTTCTACCTATACCGAACTCTCGAAAACAGTGAAATCGGATTACACAAACATTACCCAAGGACATAAACAGTTCAGCGACCAGTTGAACTCCCTTAATAAAAATCTCGCTGAACTCAACGATGCCTATATGAAGCAGGTAAAGGGCAGCCAGGAACATATAAAAGATTCGGAGAGCGTATATAAAGGTATGGACGACATGATGAAGAGCCTTAAATCATCGGTTGATGAAACTCAAAAATATAAGGACGAAATCAGTAAGCTTAGCCATAACCTTTCTGAGTTGAATAATATTTACGGGAACATGCTTTCAGCAATGAGCGTGATTTCGAAGAAATAATTTTATAACTATATACAAATATTATGGGTCACGGCAAGGAAACCCCTAGGCAAAAGATGATCGGTATGATGTATTTGGTACTGACAGCGCTTCTGGCGATGAACGTATCCAAAGACGTACTTAATGCATTCATTTTGGTAGATGAGGGACTCACAAAGACTACCCATAACTTCTTTCAGAAGAATGAAAGCCTTTATGATGATTTTGAAGCTGCATATCAATTAAATAAAACGAAGGTTCAGGATTGGAAGACTAAGTCCGATGAAGTAAAAGAAAAGTCGCAGGCTATTTACGATTTGATGCAGGAATACAAAAAGCAAATTGTTATAAAGGGAGAAGGACCTGAAACCGAAGCCATTCATGAAGACGAAGTTCATTTACACCTCGTTGCAGGGAAAGATAATACCAACGTTCCGGCTGAGGTAATGATATTAAACAAAAAGGGTGCTGAGCTTAAGGAGGAAATGATTAAGTACAAGGAATATCTTTTTTCCCTGATTGAGGATAAGGAAACCAATGAGTCCCTTGTAAAGTCCATTGAATCAAGTCTTGACACCGAGGATCCCCCGCCAACCAAAGAGGGAGAGCGTCATTCGTGGGAGTCTGAGAATTTTGAGCATCTTCCCTTGGCGGCAGTTATTACGATGCTTTCAAAGATGCAGAGCGACATCCGGAATACTGAGTCTGAGATCGTAAGTTATCTGCTTAGTCAGATTGATGCAGGGTCCTTTAAGTTCAATAAAATTGACGCTGTGGTAATTTCGAATTCTGATTATATTTTTAAGGGTCAGGAATACAAAGCATCCGTATTTCTCGCTGCTTACGACTCAACCAAACAACCCTCTGTTCAACTTGAGAATGGCACCGCACTCGAAGTGAAGGATGGTAAGGGGATATATTCTGCTATCGGAAGTTCGGTAGGCACACGTACCTGGGCTGGTACCATAGTTCTTGATGGGGGAGATAATAACATAATCCGTCGGGAGTTCAAAAAGGAGTATCAGGTGGCTGAGGCAAGTGCCGTTATTTCACCAACGAAAATGAACGTTTTCTATAGGGGTGTTAAAAACCCGGTTTCAATATCTGTTTCCGGTGTTCCCAAAGAAAACCTTATCGCCGATATTACTAAAGGAAGTATTAAACGAGGAGGTGCTGATTGGGAAGTTATGCCAGCCTCCGGACCTGAAGGTGAAATCGTTACGGTTAAGGTTTCCGCGAAGATGGATAACACTACACGATTTATGGGCAGTATGGATTTCAGGGTTAAAGATGTTCCCGACCCGGTAGCCGAGGTAGCCGGACGTTCCCAAGGTGTTATTGGAATAGGCGAACTCACTCGTGCAGGTGGAGTTAAAGCCACACTTAAAAACTTTGACTTTGACCTTGACTTTACCGTTACGGAATTTACCGTTTCGGCAGTACTTTCCGGAGGGTTTACCAAGACGGAAATTTCGAGGAGTGACGCGTATTCAAAGCCTCAAATCGATATCATATCCCAGATAAAAACCGGGCAAAGGGTTACCTTTGAAAATATTAAAGCCGTAGGTCCTGACGGAAAAACCAGGACGCTGAACTCAATAGTGTTGAAAATTAATTAATACCTAGAATAATGAAAAGAGCTGCTTTATTTCTGGTTGGCGCGTTTATTATCGCTCAGGGTTTGCGTGCACAGAATACCGTTACGCAATCCACACAGCCTGCCTCGCCCAATCCGCAATTAACTCTTGATACGCTTAAGATTGTGGATGTATATGAAAAGATTCATATTCCGGAAAAGAAACCCATACCCTACGTTCCGATCAGGGAAGCTGACGTTATGTGGGCGAAAGATGTTTGGAGAATCATTGATTTGCGAGAGAAAATGAACCAGCCTCTTTATTTCCCTATTACTTCCATTGGAAAACGCATGAGTTTCTTCGGACTTGTAATGTATGGTGTTCGTGAGCATAATCTGCATGCGTTTAAAGACGATAAATACAACCTCTTTTCATCGCAGTCCATGATGGGGTATAAGGATATCGTGGCGGCTCTAGGTGCAGACACCCTTCTTGGCGGAGAGGTTCGTTTGAAAACACAACTCGTTAAGCAGCTTCTTGTTAAAGAGAAATGGTTTTTCGACAAACAGCATTCAACCATGAAAGTGCAGATTGTGGGTATTGCGCCTATCAAAGTTTACAATAAAGAACTAACCGATGCCAATGGAAATGTAAGCACCAGCCCTGAGGTAAGTCGCGAGATTCTTTTCTGGCTCTATTTCCCTGAATTCAGGGATCTCTTCGCAAAAAATGAGGTTTACAACCGCTTCAGCGATTCTCAAAACATCTCGTTTGACGACTTGTTCATGCAACGTAGATTTGCTTCCTATATTTATGGGGAGTCGAACGTTTTCGAAAACCGCTTTATTGTCGACTACCTTGTCGGTGATGACATTCTTTATGAATCAGAAAAAATTAAAAGTTCCCTGATGGAGATGGAACATGACCTTTGGGAATACTAGAATGCAAATATATTTTGTAAAGGCCGTCTTGCACAAGACGGCCTTTTTTTGGTTTTGCAGACTTGGACCGACTTAATACAAATAAATTCGGGCAGTCTGATTTTAGCGAGAAAAGAATCAGCCAATCATCAGGTTGCAGCCACGGATGTCTGAATTGTCAATTCTTCCCAAAACTTCGAATCCTCCGTCTTTTTGGATCCTTCCCAAATCGGAGGTTGCAATAAACGAGCAGGAATAGGTGTTTGCAAGGTCAATGACATTAATGCTGCCAGTGTATCCCAATTCGAGGATTTGAAATGGATCATAAGAATCGCGTATAAGTATTCTCATCCACGGCGGTGTATTGAAAATTCCCTCTCCTTTGGAATAAGCCTGAGAGAGGAGCTCCGTCATGCCATATTCAGAGTGAATATTTGCCGTATTCAGTCTTTTTCTGAGAAAAGCATGTAGGTCCTCGCGCACCATTTCTGTTCTTTTTCCTTTCATGCCGCCGGTTTCCATGATGGTTATGCCTTCCAGATCCTCCTCGAATTTCTCCGCAAGCTCAAGTAGGGCGAAACTTACACCTAATAGCAGTGTAGGCTGTCCATTTTTTTTCAATTTTCTGAGAAGTGCAATCAACTTATCATACTCGTTGAGGTAGAAGCCGCTATCAGGATGGGAGGAGAGACCGATAAGCTTTTCTGCCATAAAGATAAGTGAGGAGCCGGAACGTTCCAGATACGATGGGAGTAAAGCCAGAATGCAAAGTTTGGAGGGATCCCCATAAAATTTTTGAAATCCTGCCCGAAAGCTCTTTTCATAAAGGCTTTTGTCTGCCACAAAATGTTTGGAAGGATTAATCCCGGTAGTGCTGCTTGATTCAAAAACTATTTCAGCTTTCTTGTTCAAGACAATTATTTCGTGGGATTTGAACAGTTCCACAGGCAGAAATGGTATTTTATGATAGTTATTTATCTTATGAGGATCGAGTTTCAGGTGGGAGATGAAACTTTTGTAGGTGGGCACATTCTGCGATTGATAACGGAAGGTATCCATTGCAAGGCTGTGAAATTCAGATTCATTACGAATGTTGAATATTTTGCCTGTGTCCATTTGTTTCAGTTAATAAAATTGTTTGGAATGAGGAAAGGCGCAGAAACGCAGAAAATACATTTTACCTGCGAAATTCTGCGCCTTGTTTTTATGTCCGCCGAAAAAATGATGTGGCGGCGTTTTTTCTATATCTATCCTCTGATGGCTTTAATGCCGGGGAGATCTTTGCCTTCAATATATTCCAGCATAGCTCCACCCCCTGTTGAAACATAACTTACCTTGTCAGCCAGGCCGAACTTGTTCACAGCCGCAACCGAGTCGCCGCCTCCAACAAGACTATATGCTCCTTTTGCGGTCGCACGTGCAATGGCTTCAGCAATAGAAACGGTCCCTTTTTGAAAGTTTTTCATTTCGAAAACGCCCATAGGCCCGTTCCAGAGTATGGTTTTAGATTTTTCAATCACTTCGCTTAGAAGGGCAATAGTTTTAGGTCCCACATCAAGGCCCATCATTCCTTCTTCACCTTTTTCTATATCTGTGATTTTGGTGTTTGCCTCATTGTCGAATTTGTCAGCAAGTACCTGGTCAACAGGGAGAATAAGATTTACGCCTTTGGCCGCAGCTTTGTTTATAAGATCAAGAGCCAAATCGAGCTTGTCTTCCTCACAGAGTGATTTACCAATGTTTCCACCTTTGGCTTTAATGAAGGTGTAAGTCATGCCCCCACCAATAATGAGATTGTCGACCTTGTCAAGCAGGTTTTCGATTACAAGAATCTTGTCAGAAACCTTAGCCCCACCCATAATGGCTGTAAAAGGTTTAACAGGATTGTGGAGAACTTTTTCCATGGCAAGGAGTTCGTTTCCGATCAGGTATCCGAACATACTGTTTCCGGGGAAATGTGCAGCAATAAGAGCTGTTGAGGCATGTGCCCTGTGAGCGGTTCCGAATGCGTCGTTAACATAGCAGTCGGCTAGTTTGGAGAGGTTCTTCACAAATACTTTCTGACTTTCTTTAACCTGTGCTTTTCCTGCTTTTTTCTCTTCATCCGAAGCCTCCTTGCCGAGATGGTAGGGTTTTCCTTCCTCTTCTTCGTGGTAACGCAGATTTTCAAGGAGCATAACTTCCCCTGCCTTAAGTGAAGCGGCCATTTTTTCTACTTTCTCACCGACACACTCACCGGCAAACTGAACCGGCTTGCCCAAGGCTTTCTCTACAGCAGAAACAACATGCTTCAGGGAGTATTTTTCGACAACTTTACCGTCGGGTCTGCCGAGGTGGGACATCAGAATGGCAGATCCGCCATCCGATAGAATTTTTTTAATGGTGGGCAACGCGGCTCTGATCCGGTTGTCGTCAGTAACTTCAAAATTGCTATTAAGGGGGACATTGAAATCAACCCTAACAATTGCTTTTTTTCCGGAGAAATTGAATTTATCAACAGTTAGCATAATCTTTTACTTTTAAGTTATTTTTATGTTCTTTTTCAAAACATCCTCAAAGGTAAAAAAAGTATTTTTATATTTGACTCTGGCAGCAAACAAAAGGATTGAAACCTTGGATAGTCCGGAAAAGCGAAAAGTGGAAGAAATAGCACTCCACCTTCGAAGGCTCTTTCCAAATAAAATCTTGTTTAACAAATATCAGGTTTTGTTGGCAAAACGCCACAGTCTGCTTTCGCTGCGATATTCCTTACTACTGAATTGATCACCTTAAAGAATAAAGAATATGCTATTTCGGGATATACCTGGACAAAAGGAGATAAAGGATAGTTTAATCCGCACGGTGCATGAGGGTCGAATAAGCCATGCTCAACTGTTTTACGGACCGGAGGGCTCGGGTAAGCTTGCTTTGGCTATTGCCTATGCTCAGTATATATCTTGTGGGAATAAGCTACCGGCTGATTCTTGTGGCATTTGTCCTTCGTGCGTCAAGTATTCAAAACTTGTCCATCCGGACCTGCATTTCGTTTTTCCTGCGACCTCCCCGTCAACAGCAAAAACGGATGAGACTCCGGTGGAAAAATCCCTGGAAAAATGGAGGGAGATCGTTATAGAGAATCCGTTTTTTGATCAATACCAGTGGTACGATAAAATTGGGATTGAAAACAAACAAGGCCTCATCGGTGTAAAGGAGAGTGCTGAAATCATCAGGAAGCTGAATCTTAAATCGTACGAATCCGATTTTAAAATACTAATTATGTGGTTGCCCGAAAGGATGCACGCAACAGCCGCCAACAAACTTCTGAAAATGATTGAGGAGCCGCCCCCGGGCACGGTTTTTCTTCTTGTTTCAGAGTTACCGGGAGAGGTTCTTCCAACAATATTATCGAGAACGCAGTTGTTTAAAATCCCCCGCCTCAGCGACGAGGATGTCAGAATTGCATTAAAAATGAAGACCAATCTTGATGATCACCTTATTGAGGATGCGGTGACCTTGGCGAACGGCAATTTCAACAAGGCCCTTAGCTCGCTTACTGAAGACGGTCAGAATAAAGGAAATTTTGACACTTTCGTGGGCTTCATGCGGATTTGTTATGCCTTTAGTATGGTCGACCTGATTGAATGGGTGGATGACATGGCTAAAACGGGCAGGGAGAAGCAAAAAATGTTTCTTTCTTATGCCTTACGAATGGTAAGAGAAAACTTCCTTGTTAACACCGGCCATTCCGGGATTTCCCACATGGCACGTTACGAGAGTGACTGGTCGGTAAAGTTTTCCCGATTCATTAACGGTAAAAACATAATTGACATCTATGAGGAATTCAATAATGCCTACAACCATATTTCGGCAAATGCCAATGCAAAAATCGTATTTTTGGATTCCGGACTAAAGATCGGCAGAATGTTAAAGCGGTAATTATATCATTTTTTTTCATAATTTTGCCATTAGCCAAACCCGGAGTTAGAATTCCGGTAGAATTATTCGAATGCGACCACAGATTCAATCAGCGTATTTATCTGATTTTAATTTAAACCGGATAATTGCTAATTGTTCAGAGTTTTAGGCTTGCTTGTGTTTTTCCGTGCCGGTTTTTTTTGAAGCCGGAATGCATTGAGCGGAGAATTACTGGCACATTTTTACTTCGGACGATTTATGGCTTAATTTAAAACTTTGAATAATGATTCACAGAGGTTGTTGTAAAGGAGGCTGTGCCGAGAATCTTAATGACAACCAGGATAAGATATCAAACTATTTCAGCGGATGTGCCAAGCTTGATGATTATGACTGGTTAAGAGATATACCCAAGGGTATTAATGAATTTGATGCTGTTGAAATCCGGTTCAAAAATACCCGGAAGGCTTTTTACAGAAATACAAATGAACTCCGATTAAAGAGGGGCGACCTTGTTGCTGTTGAGGCTTCTCCCGGGCACGATATCGGTATTGTTTCCCTAACTGGTGAAATAGTGGTTCACCAGATGCTGAAATACGGCCTTAACCCTGCAGCCGATGATTTAAGAAAGGTTTACCGAAAAGCCAAACAGGCAGACATCGACAAATGGAAGGAAGCCATTGATTTGGAAACCAAAACCATGCTGAGATCGCGGAGAATCACCGAGGATTTGAAACTGAATATGAAGATCGGGGATGTGGAATACCAAGGCGACAAAACCAAGGCTATTTTTTATTACATTGCTGATGAACGTGTCGATTTCCGTGAGTTGATAAAACTTTTGGCCGATGAGTTTCGGATCCGTATCGAAATGCGCCAGATAGGAGCCCGGCAGGAGGCTGGCAGAATTGGTGGAATCGGGTCGTGTGGCAGAGAGCTGTGTTGCGCATCGTGGATAACTAATTTCGCGTCGGTTACTACTGCTGCCGCGCGCTACCAGGAAGTATCCCTGAATCCTCAGAAACTTGCCGGTCAGTGCGGAAAACTGAAATGTTGCCTGAATTATGAGGTCACTTCCTATCTCGATGCGCAAAAGGATTTCCCTTCCAAGGATGTAAACCTGAAAACCCGTCAGGGTGATGCCTACCATGTGAAAACAGATATTTACAGAGGCTTGTATTGGTATTCCCTGGTTAAAGAATCAGGTGTTACCCTGGTTCCGGTACCCGTGGAGCGAGTCGGGGAAATAATTCGGATGAACAAAAAAGGAGAGTTGCCCGAAAACCTTGTTTTGATCGATGATATACAGAAAGTGGACATTAGCTATCAGAATGATGTTGGACAGGACAGTCTTACTCGCTTTGATGATAAAAAATCACAACAACGGCGTAAAAAGAAAAAGAAAAACCGGAATCCCAGAAATTAGCATGAAACAAATACTCCTGATAATTGGAATATCCTTATTTGTTGCTTCCTGCGATCCTTTCATGTATTATGATGAATACAGCAAAGCCGAAGGAGAACAATGGAAGTGGTCGGATAAGAAAACCTTCGAGGTTGAGGTAACAGATAGCTTGAACATGTTTAGTGTTTTGGTTAACTTCCGGCACACCACTGACTATCCGAAAAGCAATCTTTTTGTTTTCATAACCACTACGGCGCCAACCGGGGCTTCTCGTAGAGATACCCTTGAAATCATTATTGCAGAGGATAATGGCAAATGGAAGGGGAATGGGTTTGGCGACATCAAGCTGGTCTCGAAGGAGTACAGAAAAGCCGTTCGCTTTGCTGTCCCCGGAAAATACACTTTTGAAATTGAACAGGGAATGAGGATACCGGAAATCCCTGTTACTGATGTCGGGTTGCGTATTGAGGAGTATAGAGAATTACGATAAAAGCTAAAGTTTTGGGTAAAGATAAACTCAGAAGGTTCGAGGAACTGAGTCATTTTGACAGGGTATTTCAACCCCGGATGGATGAGATTACAGACAAAGAATACTTTCTAAAAGGCAGATGGAAACAAGAAGTATTTCATAACGATCATCCTCTTATTCTTGAATTGGGATGCGGTAAAGGGGAGTATACTGTTGGAATGGCCAGGCATTTTCCCGACAAAAATTTTATTGGCGTTGATATAAAGGGAGCTCGGATGTGGAAGGGAGCCCGTTCCTCCCACGAAGAAAAAATCCTAAACGCTTCCTTCCTGCGGACAAGGATAGAATTGATATCCTCTTTTTTTTCCCCGGATGAGGTGGATGAGATTTGGATTACATTTCCGGATCCGCAACCAACTGAAAGGCGAAAGAAGAAAAGACTTACCAGCCCGGGATTTTTAAAGCGATATCAGGGGTTTCTTGTGGATGGAGGGATAGTGCATCTGAAAACGGATAGTGATCTTTTATTTAACTATACATTGAGTCTTTTAAAACGTAACGAAATTGAAATTCTTGATATGAGTTCCGATCTCTATAAGAGATCGGAACTGGTCGATCCCGTTTTAGAAATAAAGACCTATTATGAGCAAAAATTCCTTGAGGCCGGTTCAAATATAAATTACCTGAAATTCAGGCTTAAGAAAAGCACTACAATCAATGAAATCCCCGAAAAAGACGGATGATGGCTTTTTCTCCCGGGTGCATGAAGTTGCCCGCCTGATACCTTATGGAAGGGTTACCTCCTATGGAGCCATTGCCCGTTACCTTGGAACAGCCGGATCGTCGAGAATGGTAGGTTGGGCTATGAACAATACCCACCACATCAGCGAATATGTCCCTGCCCACAGGGTGGTCAACCGCAATGGTTTACTAACGGGGAAGCACCATTTCCCAGGCTCTGGCATGATGAGGGAATTGCTCGAAAGCGAAGGACTCTCAGTTGAAAACGATGTAATTGTAAATTTCGAAAAATATTTCTGGGATCCCAATAAAGAACTATTGTAAGCTTTCAATCCCGTCACCATTTTACTCGTAAAATTTTATCGTTAAAAACGAATACTGATAACTCATTGGGATTATCGAATTTTACTATTCAACGGCTACCCCTGATAATCAGGCCTCAATAATTCTTCTTCCTGTACCGGATAATTCAGGAGTAAGATATTTCTGCAGTTCTTTTTTAAAGAAATTATATAGACAATCCTTAAAAAGGTCTTAATGCTTTGAATATTAACACTATATGTTAATAACATAGTTTGATTTTCCGCAAGTTATTTGGTAATTTCGGTAAAAACTTTGCAATATGATTGGTAAAACAAATAAGAATCCGCAGTTGAATGTTTTTCGCACACCGCTTGTAAATATCATATACATGGAGCATGAGCTGGTACTTTTGGCTCAGAAATTTGACTGAGAATCAATTGAAAAGGAATTTTCTGTTTATTATCCAGAAATGGGACGACCTGCAATACCCGTGAGAATGATGGTTAGCAGCATGCTTTTGAAACAATCGAATAATCTTAGTGATGAGTCATTTGTGGCAAGATGGATAGAAAATCCATATTACCAATACTTTTGCTGGGAGACTTTACGAAAGCAAAGCCAAGTATTATAATACTGGTATGTTGACTTTGCTATTGTAACTACTCCCCTTTAACTTTTTTTCGGGACAAACTTAAGGAAGATTTGGTAATAAATGAAAGATTTGTTTTAGTTGTTTTGTTTTCTTGTAATCTATGAAAGAATTTTTCAAGCGACAATCCGGATTGTCTTAAAGTGTTTAGCCTTATTTACCCATAACAATTGTTTGAATTATATAATTTCTCAGAGGTTATTGGTTTTGCTCAAATGCTTATGAGTTCCCGTTAGTTTATTGAAGTAAAAGAATTGTCATAAAATCAATAATCTCTAACACAGCGAACAGAAAAGCCAAAGAGCTTCGAGTTGTTGTTTTTGCCAATAGTACTGTTTCCAGCAGCCAAATTCCGGTTATAGTCAAAGCTGGTAGCACTTTCAGTTATACTCCACCAGCTCCCGCCGTAGCCAATCCCGAGGAAATTTCCTGTATCTCGCAGCCCACCTGGAAGCCCAGTAAATCCGATGGTATTGGTTCCGTTTCCTCCGGAATTCCATCCACTTGTGTTTTTTAGTTGGGTTCCTTGGTCAGTTCCCCGCCATCCACTGGCATCTGCCTGTGCCTGCGTCATGCCTAGATACTTTTCCAGTGTTTTCCATTCAGCATCAGATGGCACATGCCAATTCTTTGGGCATAGTTTGCCGGTGCTTACTGTATACCAGTTATATAATGCTCCATACGACGCTTTGTAGGTAGTACCATCATTATTATACCAACAGTAGGCAGGGGTGGATAATGCCCCCCATGCTGCTGCATCTTCTACTAATGGAATATCCGAGTTGTCATTATATTTCGTGGTTTTCAGGTTTTCAGCCATCCAGGTTTGTGTTCCTATGGTTACTGTGTTGTAAACATTACCATCGGAATCTGTTATTGTTGAAGTAAAGTGTTGTGGGGTAAATACTTCCCAGAAAATCCTATTGCCAGTTGTGCCAGAATAGTAATAGTACAAATATATAATACCTGTGGCTGGATCGAAATGAGAAATCTTACTGGCATCATTTGGATCTCCTAATTTTACATCATATTGAAATGTATTGTCTACCTCAAAGTTGATGGAATTATCACTATTGATTGTGATCCAGCAAAGTGATGTTGGCCATACTGCAAACCATGTTTCAGCTTTATCTTTTTCAATAAATGCCAGGGTTTTAACAGGGGTTCTGATTCCTCCATAGGGATCATCCGGATACGAGCCGCCAGCAGTTGGGTGGAAATATCTCATTTCCGTGTTATAATCTTTAAAAGTTGTGCCGGTAGGATATTTGGTTTTAAAGATAATTTCATTGCCATAAGCAGTTCCTGCATCATTTGTAGCATACGCTCTGACATAATAGTTCGTTCCTGGCAATAAATTATTCATTAAGCTTATAAAACTCCCTGAACCTAAACCGTCATTGGTCTTACTGTCCTCAATTGTAGGATTTGCAAAAGTGCTCCAACAAACCCCGTGGGCAGAAATCACTGTTCCGTCAAGGCTTACTGCAACTCCACCACAAGTAGCAGAAGTTTGCTCTATTAAGCTTACATCCAAAGTAGTTATGGACGGTAATAAGGGGACAGGTTCTCCCATGAGACAACGAACAGAAAAACCGAAGTTTTTATCACGGTCGTCCAGTATGCTAATGCCATCATAATAGCAGCTCATACGACTACTCCAGGCGGTTGCTTCAGAGCTTTCAGAAGACGTCCACCAGAAACCACTTGAACTTACGCTAAGATTGTCATGCCCCCCTGGAAGAGCTGTAAAGCCGCTTTCATTGGTAGGTTCAGTTTCTACACAATCCCAATGGTTTGTTCCTGTTTCTTTTAATTTCACTCCCGAAATAAGATCTCCTCCAAGAAAATCTGACAAAATATTCCACTCCGATTCAGTTGGAACATGCCAGCCTGCAGGGCAAAGATTACCGGTGTTTACTGTGTACCAGTTGTATAATGCACCATACAAATCTTTATAATCTGCTTCATTGTTGCTATTCCAGCAATATGCAGGTGAATTAAAGTTACTCCAGGAAGCATTATCGGTAACTAAAGGTATTGCAGAACCATCATTAAAGCTTATTGTTTTCAGATTTTCGGCCATCCAAACCTGGGTTCCAATCTTTACTACAGGATAATTATTATTGTCACCGTCTGTACATGCTGCAAAATTAAAGGTAATAGTTTTGTCAGCTGTGGGTATGTCAGTCACTATCGTGCTGTAATTCCAGGAGATGCTGGTAAATTTCAGCCTGTCACCATAAGTATACTTCATAAAAACAGTGTTCTGGGTTTCATAAGAGTCCTTTTTTGCTGTTTTATCTTCATGGGATCCACTGATATTATTAACTTTCTCTATTCTGGGAACACCACCCGGCATCCCACTACACAGCAACTTTCCTGAGAATTGAAAGTCATCTCCTGTGACATTAATTAAATACAAGCCATTGTTTAAACCAGAGATTTTAAATTCCTGCTTATATTTTTCAAGATAACTGTGAATCTGCGTTAATGGCTTGCCTGTAAGTTCATAAATTGTAATAATTGCGTCTCCTTCAACAGGAGCCAATATCTCCAGTGTAGAATTGTAATTCATGGGATTTGGGTAAATCTTCATTTCTGTGGGATTCATGATATCCACCGGTGGAATCCCAACCACTGCCGACAATTGCAAAATATCATCACCGTTTAATGTAAGCGATTCTCCTGTTGTTAGGTTTTCAACTAAAACAGTATTTACCGTAGTCGATGCTCCGGTTCCGGCAAAACTAATTTGGTAGTTTGATAATTCATCTGTTATATAGACATTACTTGATGTGGAGAGGCTATTAATTACAGGGAAGCCATTTAAGTCCTTAACATTGCTGACAAAGATTTTGAAGGTGTCACCCGGAATGAGGGTCCCGGTAACCAGGTGAACCAGCGATTTATTTGAATTATCGAGGGTTGCAGACAATACGTTTATTCTTTGATGAGGGTCTGTTGTAATATTATACAAACGATAATTTGCTGTATCGGTTGAACTCAACTCATCAACATTTGCTGTAAATGTGACATCATAATTTGTTGCAGCTGTAATGGCAGTTTGTTTTAAGGCCAGATTAATTCTATAATAATTCATTGAATTATAAACATAACTCCAGCCACCAATAAAAATTTTACCGGAAGGCGCATAGTCAATAGTCTTAAGGCCTACATTTTGTAAAGAAGGGTGAATTGTCCAGGTTTCGCCATTATCAATTGAATATGACAAACCATATCTGGAATGTGTACTAAAATAGGCATTTTCAGAGGGAACGTATTTAATGTTGCCATAAAAGTCAGAGCTGTTTATCAAGGTCCAGTTTTGCCCGCCATCAACAGTAGAATAGAGTTCATTGGGGTAATAAGACAAAAGGCCGTTATTTTCATCCTTAAAATCAAAACTTAAACTTCCACTGGCAGAAGAAGGAGTACTTAACAAAGTCCATGACATACCTTTATCATTGGATTTAAAGATTCTGCCACTATTGGTTAAAAAATAAAACAAATTTCCTGTTGCTCTAAAAAACGAATTGGAATTAA
>CAMAZH010000024.1 GCA_945863035.1 Chitinophaga pinensis
CACTGTATACTTCCCATTGATAAGAATAAATGCCAAGACTAACGGCTATAGAAAAGGTAACATTTCCGGTACCTCCTGAGCAGAGAGTTACATTTTGCGGATGTTGCGTTATTGATCCGCTGACTTCATTGCTGCTAGCTGCCAGTAACAAAAAAGTAAGGACTAAAAGTATGCTGAACCGTAAATTTTTTTTCATAGGATTTCAGATTTTGGTTAAACCTTGAATACCAAAAGGCATGAAACGAATGTACAAAATATCAAATTACTTTATGAAATCGTTTGTCAAATTAAAATCAAATACTGAGGAACGTCAAAAAAATCAGACATTCTGATTCTATCTGAATGCAAGAATCAATCCCTTGATTTTCAAACTTGTAAAAACCATTTAAAACAAAAAAGTTATCTAATCATAAAACAATAATTAATTCGCTCGTCAAAAAAACTTTGCTCCAATTATTTTTCACCCTCAGAAAAAAGGGCGGATAAACGCTAATCATTAAAACAGTAGATTCCTTAAAATCGTTTCATCGAGTAATTCACAAAGGGTGACGGGTTGGTTATCAATCTATTTTGGTGCAAGTCTGTACAAGAACAATGCAACCACGGCAAAAATAAGATTTGGCAGCCATACAGCCAAAAGCGGAGGCAGACTCCCCCCAATTGCAAACTGCGACGAAAACTGCATGAACAGAATATACCCGAAGCTCACGCCAAGGCCTACCCCCAGCTGTGCACCGATGCCTCCCCTGACTTTTTTTGAGGAGACAGTAACCCCAATGAGCGTAAGTATAAAGGTTGAAAAAGGAAAGGCGGTTCGTTTATACCGTTCGATGAGGTATGCCGTGAGGTTTGTTTCCCCCTGCATTCTGGAAACATCGATAAATTCGTTCAACTCCCGGAACGACATTGCCTCAACAGCATTCAGCCTTCTGGAAAAATCCCCCGGTAAAAGTCTTATAACCGTATCCAAAGCGGATCCTTCCGTGATGGTTTCATTCAGGCCGTCGATGTCGCGAATATAATAGCGGCGCATCACCCAGGTATTTTTGGTGGTGTCCCAGGCAATCTGATCTGCCATGGTTTTCGAAATCAGTTTTCCTTCATCAAACTTCTCCATCGAAAAATTATACCCGGTTTGACTTACCGTGCTGTAGCTTTCCAAATAAATGAAAACCCCAGGCTCGATTTGTTTATGAATGTTCTTCCGGTTAAACGACTGGGGGCGCTTGTGGATATACTTCTCCTCAAATTCAAGCTTGGTTTTATTGGCCTTTGGAATAACAAAATTGCTGAGCGAAAAGGCGAAAATGGTAATAACACTGGCAGAAATAAAATAAGGCAAAAGCAGTCTCCTGAAACTCACACCACTGCTTAGAATAGCAATTATTTCAGTATTATAGGCCATTTTTGAGGTAAAGAAGATTACCGAAATAAAGGTGAACAAAGAGCTGAACAATACTGCGAAATAAGGGATGAAATTAAGATAGTAATCAAACACCACTTCCCTTGCAGGAGCTGAGTTTTCGATAAAATCGTCAATTTTTTCGGAGAGGTCAAAAACCACGGCAATGGCAAGAATCAGCACGATGGAATACACAAAAGTCCCGAGAAACTTTCGGATTATGTAAAGATCAATGATTTTCAGCCCAAGAAGGTTTATAATCTTGTGGCTAATTTTTTTGTCATTGTTGTTTTCCATGCTGTAAATTCTCCGGTTCTGATCTTTTCAAATGCTTCCCTTACAAGAGACAGATAAAAAGCCAGGTTATGAATACTCGCAATCTGCGCGCCAAGAATCTCATTTGAAATTATCAAGTGCCTCAAATATGCCTTCGAATAATAGCGGTCCACATAACTCGTACCATTTATGTCCAGGGGACCAAAATCGTCCTTCCATCTCAGATTCCTGATGTTAATTATACCTTCACTGGTAAACAGCATCCCGTTCCGTCCATTTCGGGTAGGCATTACACAATCAAACATATCCACTCCCAGGGCAATGGACTCGAGAATGTTAACCGGTGTTCCCACTCCCATGAGATAACGGGGTTTATCGTAGGGCAAAATGTCGGTTACCACGTCGGTCATGGCGTACATGTCTTCTGCGGGCTCTCCCACCGATAATCCGCCAATAGCATTGCCCTCCATACCGAATGATGCGATTTTCTCAGCCGATTCGATCCTCAGATCTTTATAAACGCTGCCCTGAACAATAGGGAAATACGATTGGTGATGTCCGTATAAGGGATCGGTTTCTTTATAATGCTTCACCCCTCTTTCGAGCCATCGGTGCGTAAGGCCAAGCGAGTTTTTGGCATATTCGTAATCACAGGGAAAGGGTGTGCATTCATCCAAGGCCATCATAATGTCTGCCCCTATAATTCTTTGTGTGTCAACAATGCTTTCAGGCGTAAAGGTATGCTTCGAGCCATCAATATGCGAACTGAAAAACGCGCCCTCTTCCTTAAGCTTGCGATTTGCGGAGAGCGAGAAGACCTGATATCCCCCGCTGTCGGTAAGAATAGCCCCGTTCCAGTTAATAAACTTATGAAGACCACCGGCTGCGCGAAGAATATCGATTCCCGGCCGCAGATACAGATGATAAGTATTACCCAGAATTACCGGCGCCTTGATATCGTCCGAAAGCTCACGCTGATGTACACCCTTTACCGTACCGGCGGTACCCACGGGCATAAAAATCGGAGTGTTATAGGTTCCGTGATCTGTAGTAATCTCTCCCGCCCTAGCCTTCGAAAGTGGATCTTTAAATAAAATCTTGAAAGTCATATTCCTTGAATCTGCAGCAAAGATAATATTATGTGCATAAAATTGCTGTTCTGTAGAAAACTCCTTTTGGTTCATAGCAAAATCTTTCCTAAAATTGCCTGTTCAAATAAAAGTAAAATTGGAAAAATATATTTCGGGTCTGGGTATTGATGTTTTGATTGTTTTAGTCCTGTTCCTGCTGACCTTCTCAATTCAGGTTTATTATTACCTAAGGTACTACAGGAAAGCTTTTTATAAGAAGTCGTCCATCCTTAAAAAAGCCGGGAATAAACCCGAACCGGTCAGTATTATAATTTGTGCAAGAAATGAGGCCTCCAATCTCGAAAAAAACCTTCCCCTGGTGCTCGAGCAGGATTATCCGGATTTTGAGGTAATTGTTGTGAACGATCGTTCCGAAGACGAAACAGACGACATTCTTA
This sequence comes from Chitinophaga pinensis, assembly GCA_945863035.1. GTDB lineage: Bacteria > Bacteroidota > Bacteroidia > Bacteroidales > JACJXF01. The sequence continues at coordinate 3,207 of CAMAZH010000024.1, forward strand.
AACAGCTTGCTACCCGATACAAGCATTTGCGCGTCTCGGAAGTCAGAAACGACCCCATGTTTACCCATGGAAAAAAACTAGCTCTCACCCTTGGCATAAAAGCATCTGCAAACGAGTGGCTGCTGTTGACCGATGCCGACTGCGTTCCCGATGGACGAAACTGGCTTTCCCGCATGCAGCAGAATTTTACAGCTAACACAGATCTTGTATTGGGTTACGGGGGATACAAAAAAGAAAAGGGCTTGCTAAACCTGATTATCCGTTTCGAAACTGTTTTTACTGCCATGCAGTATTTCGGGATGGCAAGCGTTGGCAAAGCATACATGGGTGTTGGAAGAAACCTTGCATATAGGAAATCTGTTTTTTTTAACAACAAGGGGTTTGCATCGCACTCCAACCTCTATTCAGGCGACGACGACCTCTTTGTTAACGAAACAGCCAACCCATCAAATGTGGCGGTTGAAATGCACCCGGAGAGCTTTACCTGGTCGGATGCGGAAAAAACTTTCAAAAACTGGTACAATCAAAAAAAGAGACACCTCACCACCGGCCCCCGTTACTCTTCAAAAACAAAATTCCGCCTGATTACAGAAAATGTTAGTCGGGTAGCTTTCCTGGCCAGCTTTATTTTCCTTCTTTTCACCTACCCCTTCCCTGAATATGTACTTATAATCTTTGGCCTTTTGCTTGTTCTAAAAGGAATTATTTATAAAATTGTTTTCACCCGGTTGAACGAAAGTATTTTATTTTTACCTTCGCTCGTTATTGAACCAATTATTCCTTTGTTTTATAGTTTCTTGCATTTCAGAAACATAACCGAAAGAAAACGAAGAAGATGGAATTAAACCCTAACCTTTCTGAGAAGGCGCAACACGACTTTAAACTGGTTGAACTCGCAAAACGAGGCGACCAGAAAGCCTATGCAGAGCTTATGGGCCGATACCGTGATGCAATTTTCTATATGCTCCTAAAAATGGTAAATAACTCGAGCGATGCGGAGGACCTTACCATTGAAGCCTTTGGAAAAGCATTCAAAAACATCAACCAGTACGCTCCAAACTTTGCCTTCAGTACCTGGCTTTTCAAAATCGCCACCAATAACTGCATCGATTTCATCCGCAAAAGAAGAGGAAATGTTGTTTCGCTCGACCAGAACATTCATAACGACGATTCTTTAACCCCCTCGGCAAACATCCAATCAGATACACTCGACCCCGAAGCGCACATGATCAACCAACAAAAAATCAAACTTATGCGCGATGTGGTTAACAAACTTAAGCCCCGGTATCGCAGATTGGTTGAACTGAGGTACTTCAGTGAATACTCGTACGAGGAAATCTCACAGGAGCTCGAATTACCCATTGGAACTGTAAAAGCCCAACTCTTCAGGGCCAGGGAGTTACTTTACAATATCCTCAAAAATACCGAGGGAAAAATATAAAATGGATCCTAACTATTTAAGGCTTTCCATGGATCTTATCGGCAAATACTTTCCAGACCTCAGTCCCCAACAAATTCAGCAGTTCACCATGCTCGACGGACTTTACCGTGACTGGAACGAAAAAATAAACCTGATTTCCCGCAAGGATATCGAAGGTTTGTACGAACGCCATATCCTCCATTCCCTGGCTATTGCAAAACTTATCGCTTTTAAACCCGGAACAAAGATTCTTGATGTGGGTACCGGGGGAGGATTTCCCGGGATTCCCCTGGCCATTATGTTTCCCGGTTCGCATTTCGTGTTGAACGACTCGATTGCAAAAAAAATCAAGGTAGTCGATGATATCGCTAAAGCAATCAGTCTGCAGAATGTTACCACAAGCAATTCCAGAGCCGAGGAAATCGATGAGAAATTCGATTTTGTGGTAAGTCGCGCGGTAACCGCTTTCCCTCAATTCTATGGCTGGGTAAAAGGAAAGATCCTTCGTAAGGATATGAACAGCCTTTCCAACGGGATTCTTTATCTCAAGGGAGGCGATCTTGGAAAAGAATTGGAGGATTTTGAAAAAAGAGTAAAAATCGTTGAGATAAGCAGCTTTTTTGAGGAAGCGTTTTTTGAGACAAAAAAAATCATCTACTGTCCATTTTACTAATAGTAGCATCCGAACACCGCAACAGCTTATAAATTAAAGAAAAGTGATGGGAGATTGGGTTCAGGTATTCAGGGAAAATAAGCGCTTGCTGACCTTCGGGTTTCTTTTTAGTTTTTTCTCCTCTTTCGGTCAAACGTTTTTCGTGTCGCTGTATGTTCCTTTCTGGATCCAGTCACTGGATATTTCCAACACTGCATTTGGTACCCTCTATGCCACTGTAACAGTTGTTGCAGCCGTGCTGATTTCCTTTTCCGGGAAGTACATCGACACCATCCCCCTTAAAAATTATGCCCTGTTTGTTTTTGGAGGGCTTACACTTTCCGTGTTGCTGCTTTCGCAAGCCAAAAGCCTGGTTCTTTTAACCGCAGGACTCTTCCTTGTAAGGTGGCTGGGGCAGGGACTAATGACGCACACCTCATCCACCGGAATCGCAAAGTTTTTTGAGGGAAACCGGGGGAAAGCACTAAGCTTCAGTGCCATGGGGCATCCGGCAGGCCACTTTCTGCTGCCGTTCATAATGCTTCCTTTAATTGCTTTTGCAGGATGGAGCAACAGCCTTATTATTCTTTCGCTGATAGCCTTGCTCATAATGATTCCGGTTATCCTTGCCATTGCACCCGTTTGTGAGGCAAAGTCGATGGAAGAAAAGAACAACGTAAAAGACAGTGTAAAACCGGCACATACCAATCATTTCAAGAGCCTTGATTTCTGGATCATATCGCTCAATATTTTTGCCCTGCCTTTTATTCTGACAGCTGTATTTCTGTATCAATACACAATTGGCGAAGCAAGGGGATGGTCGGTATCGTGGGTGGCCTTTTCATTTTCTTTCTTTGCGATTTTCAGTGCCATTGGCCTGCTGATTTCCGGAAACCTTACCGATCGGTTTTCCGGGCTGTTTCTCTTCCCCCTATACCTAATTCCGGCAATCCTGGGCGTTCTGATGGTAACCATATCCGACAGCCAATATGTTTTCCCGGCTTTCTATGCCCTTGTGGGGATCGCATCCGGGCTTGGGAGCACGATAAAAACCGCCACACAGACCGAAATTTATGGCACTGGCAACCTGGGCAAAGTACGAAGCTATTTCAGTACCATTCTGGTGCTAAGTACCGCCCTTGGCCCGCCGGTATTTGCATTCTTGCTTGACCGGAACGTCCCGTTTAACATCATCATGGCTTTTTCGGGCCTGCTTATTATCCTTTCATCCCTTGCCAGTTTCAGGCTCTGGCCACTGGAGTATTTTAGCCGGATGAAAGCCCTGGCTAACGTTTGGGTTGGCAAAACAAAGACAAGGAAATCAAAACCTTGAGGCATTATAAAGATTCAATGCGAATTATTTCGCTTTTCTTTTTGATAGTAAGAAAAAAACCTTATTTTTGCAGTCCGAATTTTTAGGAACGACATTAACGGATAATATATACAGAGATGAAAAGAACATTTCAACCATCGAGGAGAAAAAGAGCAAACAAACATGGTTTCAGACAAAGAATGTCGACTGCTAACGGCAGACGGGTTCTTGCTGCAAGACGTGCCAAAGGAAGAAAAAAACTCACCACCTCCGACGAGCCGAAGCATAAACTTTAATTGCTGAAATTTCACTCCAAAAATACAACGAACTGCAAACCGCAGTTCGTTTTTTTTGTTTGGGGTGGGTGGTTGGGAAGGTGACGGGTGCTGCCCTGAGCCTGTCGAAGGGCGCTGCCCTGAGCCTGTCGAAGGGTAGCTTAATCCCGATGGCTATCGGGAACTCCTCGCCGGGCTCCCGAAAAATCGGGATAGGCATTGCAGACCGCTCAGAATCCTGTTTATTGGCTGTAGCATTTTATTGTTTTATTAAATTATAAAATATTGTGTCTCCATAATTTAATGCTTCCAAATACAATTCTTTAAAGTCATTTCTAAACCTGATTGCATTCAAATCACTAAAAAAAACATCCTGTGTATTAACATAAGAATACCGACCCTTAAAAGTTGAGTCATTTATCATTGAATAAACTGAGATTGTTTTATCAGGATGGTTAATTGAATCAATTCCAAGATGATTAAAAACAGCTGTAATTGAACCATTTAATACCTCGTCTACTCTACCTTCATACTGTCCGTTATCAGTAATTTCAAATGTTGCCAACCACTTCGTGCCATCAGATTTAAGTCCTGGTCCCTTCCACTCAACTTCAAGATAATTAAAGACAGATTCTTCCTTAAATTCAATATTTATTTGTTTAATCTCTGTAAGGCTCTTATTATCAACATTTATTGTCACTTTAATTGTATAGAGACCTAATTTTAATGGTATCCAGGATATTGTATTGCCACTCTCAGATACTAAATTTAATAATTCACCTTGTTCCGTTTCAATTTCCCAATCGTAAGAATCTATGGTAACTTCTTTCCCATCTATAATTGCTTCTGCAATTACAGTATTAGTTATAGTGTCTAACAGATAAGGCGAAATTGGAGAAGTAGTAACAGATGGATTAACAATTTCAATTTTCTTTTCACAGCCTATTGCAAAAAGCAATAAGAAAACGGTAAATAGAGCAAATGATTTTTTCATTCGATAATAGTTTAGTTAATTAATTGGTCTCATGGAACTCCCATGTTGCTGATATTGCTGATGCTGTTATCCTTGAGTTTGTGTTTGCATAACAGCGGTGTTTCATAACAAGTAGCTTCTAGTATTTGAATTAATAATACTGCTGTGGAATCCATATAATCCTGTCCATCCTGAAAATCATTTAATCCTGTTCAGACACTTAATCCTATACCAGACAACGTGTATTCGTTTTCGACTTGATACAGTGGCACTTCCTATCATAAAAGTAGAAATTAATCGGATTGTTTTTACCGGTATTTATTTAGAATCAGAATAAATTACATGAAAAAGTTAGGTAATTTACCCTTTGCTGCCTCTATTATTATGGGGAAAAATATTTTATCCTCATGTGGTAAAAAAAATGTCCGCTCTGATTTTGGCAAATGAGCAAGCTATCCTTAAATAGGCCTGAAAATATTGAAATAGGCCCCATATCTTTAAAAGAAGTGCCTAATTATTAAAAGAGACGGCATATTATAAAAAGAGACGGCATATTATTAAAAGAGACGGCATATTATTAAAAGAGATGCCTAATTATTAAAAGAGACCGCGAAAATATTAAAAGAGACGCCATAATTATTAAAAGAGCCCGCAAAAATATTAATAGAGACGCCATAATTATTAAAAGAGACCGCAAAAATATTAATAGAGACGCCATAATTATTAAAAGAGACCGCGAAAATATTAAAAGAGACGCCATATTATTAAAAGAGGCTGCGAAATTATTAAAAGAGACGCCTAAATTATTAAAAGAGACTGCAAAATTATTAAAAGAGATGCCCATATTATTAAAAGAGCTCCGAAAATATTGAAAGTGCAACGTATAGAATTGAAATTGTCCGTGATATCTTTAATATCCTAAAACGCACCAACCACATGCCTTTAGCTCTGAGTCTATGAATTCAGCTCTTGTTTCCGCTTCGTTTATTTCGTTTCTATTAGTATTGTTACTTGGGACATTTGCGACTTCGTGGGAAATTGTCGCCCGAGTCGCATGTGTCCCACAAATGGCTATTTTTTCTTATTTCTCTCGTCAATTCTGGCTTTTGTCATTCTTTCTCTTAAGCCACCTTCTTTTACAAAAGCAATTTCCAATTGCTTTATCTGCTGCTTCAGGAGATAAGTGGTGATTTTAATCAAAGTGATCATCGTATTGGCACAAATTTCCGGGCTTTCGTGCTCAATGGCTTTTTTGAAGGTTTCGTAAGAGGGATTGGGTACACTTTTGTTGAGTTCTCGAAGCCTTACAACTAATCAATGTTCTTTATCCCAAAGAGGTAGCTTTTGAGTTCTTAAGAAATCTTCGTAATCAATTTGCAGCTCCTCCAAACTGGCACGAGCAACATTGGTAAGCTTTATTTCTGTTTCTTTCGAAGTGGCTGACGCCATACTTCCTTCTGCAATGTTTTGTTTGCCGCTGCGGGCAGCTTGAACCATTTGTCCAACAGTGCGATCGTATTTGTTAAAAAAACGATTGGTAAAATATACTGTGCCATCATATATGATTTCCGCTTTCTGAAAGCTGAATAGATTGCGGTAACCACCATGAGTGGGGATGAAGCCTTGTGTATTTTTTTCTTTATCGCTCATTATATGATAATCGCTTTTTGAGTTTCCAATTCTCCAACAAACGTCTTTTGCAACAAACTCTTTTCCAACTCTTCCAACTTTAAATGTTTTTGCTGACAAATAGCTTCTAATCTTTTAGTTCCGGCTCGTAGGGCATCTAATTGGTGAGCGATGGCTTGTTGATCATTTATTGGTGGTAAAGGAAAACAAACATTTTAAATTTTTATTAATCTTGTATTTGCTGCACCATTGATATAACCAAGAAAATTTATATATCCAACAATAATAGCCACCACTCCAAATCTCAGTACAATTTACAAAAATCCAACTAACTATTAAAAGTAAACCTTTATTTTTATTTCCGGCCAGTTCCGGAAGGAAAATTCAAACAGCAAATTGAAACCATCTTTCAAAAGCTCCGATGGGCGATCAACCCCGTCACCCCTTCGACAAGCTCAGGGCAGCGCCCGTCACCTCGTCACCTCATCACCCCGTCACCTCATTTTCAATCCCCAATTACCCAATAATTTGATATTTTCGTATCTTCACTTTTTTTTAAGCCAATCAGAAATGAGCAGAAGTAAAAAACAACTTAAGGAAACATCCATTCCAATTGATAAAAACCTATACTTCAGGTTTATTTTCACCATTGGGAAATGCCGGGTTGAAAACCTTAAAGTGCTTGGCGAGTCTGTTTCCCGTATCAAAAAGGAGTTTCTCGACCAGTTGGATATTATCATTATTGACTCCCACAACAGCCAGGCTGCAAACCTCATTGCCGATTCTCAAAACGAACTGGGCACTCTTGTCGCTCCCAATATAAAAATACTTGGAAACGATTCCCTCCCGGATGCAGGAGAAATCCCCCGAACAAAAAGCAGCCTGAGCGTTTGGCTGAGTCTCGAGAGATTGATAAGCCCTATTAATTTCAACGACTTTTTCCGTGTTGGAATTGCACCTCCCCCCGATACCGAATATTACCTTCTAAACTGGGACGACAAAACATCATCGGCTTCGGCCGGATGGGTTCTTTCTGCCTGCACCTCGGATTTCCTCCTTGCCCGTCCGGTTTTTTCAAAACAACCAGACCTCGCCGATTACTCATGGTACCTTAAAAATAACAATCTTACGCAAACTCCCCTGGCGATTCAGCAATCCACACCCTACCAGTCTTCAGGCATTCTCAAAAGCCTACAGCTTAAGCCCCTTGGGAACATAAGGCGTTGGATGGACTGGAACATCAGCAGCGTTTTCAGGAAACAGACCCCCGCAGAAATCCTGTCAACCTCCTCAAACCCGCCCTACAGCAGACTGCTTTTCTTTCTTATTGCAGTACTCTCCCTGATTATCCTACCTCTGATCAGCTATAATGCAGGGATTTCCGGAGACGAGGAAAAACATTACATGCAGGCTGAGAAAGTCTACAATTATTTTGCAACCGACGGGAAAGACACGACTTCACTCAGCGACGAGAAGTACAAGCTTAACTATTACGGGCAGTCGTTTGACCTGTTCACCTATGTGGTAATCAAAAAGCTCAATATCGAAAACGTCTATGAAGCGCGGCATGTTATGAATGGCGCCGTGGGTGCGTTTGCTGTTATCTGCAGCGGGTTGCTTGCCCGCATTCTGATGGGGAATTTCGCCGGTATCATTACCATGCTGCTTTTGCTCTTTTCACCCGGTTTCCTCGGTCATGCAATGAACAATCCCCTGGATATCCCCTTTGCTTTCGGATATATATTCACCCTGCTCCAGCTGGTAAGATTTCTGAAGAGACTTCCAGCAATTAACTATGGAATTGCTATTCTTATTACCCTGGGAATTGCTTTCACAATAAGCATCAGAATTGGCGGACTATTGCTGATTCCTTATCTTTTCATGTTCAGTGGGCTGTACCTCCTTTTGATCCCAATGCCCTGGAAAAATTTCACCAAACCCTGGTTTCAGCTTGCCGGGAAAGGCTTTCTGGTTCTTTCCGGAATTACAATTGCCTCCTATTTTCTAAGCCTTCTGCCCTGGCCCTACGCACTTCAAAGCCCCCTTAAAAATCCTTTTGAAGCGATGAGGATTATGGAAAACATCACGGTCTCCCTGAGGGTGATGTTCGAGGGGAAAATAATCTGGTCCGACAGTCTGCCGGCCTCCTATATTCCGAAAAGCATTTTTCTGTCGATCCCAATTATGGTTATGGCCGGGTTTTTAATGGGCAGCATGCTTATCCGAAAAAGGCAAAACACCTTCTGGATCTTTCTTTTGTTCTTCGTGGTTGTGTTCCCTGTAGCCTACATTATTTACAAAGAGTCGAATGTTTATGGGGCATGGAGACACCTGCTGTTTATTTATCCACCCATGGTGGTTATGGCCGGAATCGGGATGCAATCGGTATTCAAAGCGTGGGGAAACAAATATTACCGGATTGCCGTCCTGGTGGTTTTCATCGGATCCATGATAAACCCTGCCGCTCATATCCTCAGGAATTACCCTAACCAATACATCTATTTTAACGAAATTGCCGGGGGAGTAAAAAAAGCCTACAAAAAATACGAGACCGACTATTATATGGTCAGCCTGAAACCCGGCACCGAATGGATAATTGAAAACATTGTGAAAAAGTCCGGTGCCGACTCCCTAAATCCCATCCGTATTGTTTCGAACGCACCCTCCGATATCATGAATTACTATTTCAGGGACTATAAAGACAAGGTAAGACTTCCCTATACAAGGTATTACGATCGGGGATTGTACGACTGGGATTACGCGATTTTCTTCTGCAATTACATTGATCCCTATCAGATTACCCATAATATCTGGCCCCCGAAAAACACGATTTACACCGTTACTCTTGACGGGGTTAAAATTTGTGCCGTGGTGAAGAGAGAAAACAAAAACGACCACTACGGGTTTGAAATGCTCAATGACGCTATCCGGTTACGCGACAATGCCAAACTCGATGAATCCGTTCGATTGATGGAAAACGCTCTGGAATACGACAAGCATAATGAAATCACCTACCTCAATATTGCCCAGGCATATATTCTGAGGGAGGAATTCGACCAAGCCCGAAAAAAACTCAATATTCTCCTTGGTTTCTACCCGAACTATGAAAAAGCTATTAACCTGATCGGTTATTCTTATCTCAATGAAGGCGAAATTTATAGCGACAAAGCCAAAATCGAAAGGGCAATATCCCTCTTTAATGAAACCATTCGGATAAATTTCAAATTCGCAGCCGCTTATCATAATCTGGGCCTTGCCCATATGATAAAGGGCGACGACACCGCAGCCTTCAACTATTTTCAGAAGTCTGTCGATAATAATCCTGTTGCCCGCGATTCATACTATATGATGGCAAATATCATCGAAAAAAGGGGTGATCCGCAACAAGCCAGAGAAATCCGCGAATATGCAAGCAGATTGTAAACCTGCTTAATATTCGTATTTTTGACACGCCATCAAGGAATTAAACTATGAAACTTCCATGCCACAATTTTTATTTCAGATGGAGGAGGCACAAAAGGACATGAACTTAGCGGAGCGATCTCATGAACGAAGTGAATAAAATTACGCATAATTCAGGAAGCTGGGCGCATGGAAGTTCCATGAGGCCAATTATTAAATAAACTATTTTCGAATGAAAATTGCAGTAATCGGTGCAGGCCCGGCAGGTATAACAGCCGCATACAAACTCTCGGGGGAGTTGAAAAGCGGAAGAATCTCCCAGCTTGATGTGTATGAGATTTCTGCACATATCGGGGGACTCTCAAAATCCATTTCAATGTGGGATCAGACAGTTGACCTTGGTCCGCACCGGTTTTTCAGTCACGACCCGAAAATCAACAGCCTCTGGCTCGAAGTTGTGGAAAAAGATTTTGATATTGTCAACCGGCAAACCCGCATCTTTTACAAAAATACATTTTTCGATTACCCTATTCAGGCATCAAATGCCCTAAAAGGCTTGGGCTTTTTTCAAGCTGTGCTTTGTGTGTTCAGCTATCTCTGGCAACTGGCTTTCCCTTATAAAAAAGCCGACACCTTCGAATCGTGGGTAAGCAACCGCTTTGGGAAAAGATTGTACCGCATTTTCTTCAAAACCTACAGCGAAAAGCTCTGGGGTATCCGGTGCGACCAGCTCGACTCCGATTTCGCCTCTCAAAGAATTAAAAAACTCTCCCTCTTCGAGGCAATAAAAAACGCTCTGTTTCAGGGAGGCAAAAACAAACACGCCACTCTGGTCGACCAGTTTGCCTATCCACTGCGCGGTACCGGTTCGGTTTACGAGAAAATGGCCGAAAAAATCAAGGCTAACGGAGGCACAATAAACCTGAATACCGGAGTTGAAAAAGTACTTACATCGGGAAGAACAATTACCGGACTCGAACTGAACAACGGAAAAGTAATCGAGTACGACCACATTATTTCCTCAATGCCCTTATCCCTTCTTGTTACCCGATTGCCCGAGACTCCCTACGACATTAAGGAACTGGCGCAATCCCTGAAATTCAGAAACACGGTCTTGGTCTACCTGAGTATCGATAAAACGGATCTGTTCACCGACCAGTGGCTCTATATTCACTCTGCCGATCTGAAAACGGGACGAATCACCAACTTCCGCAACTGGGTCCCCGAACTTTACGGCAGCCAAAAAAGTTCAATCCTTTGTCTGGAATACTGGTGCAACTTCGAAGATCCCGAGTGGCAACTCGACGACCCATCCTATATAGCTTTGGGAACTGAAGAAATCGTAAAAACAGGACTCATTGGCTCCGGAAAAGTTCTGAATGGAACGGTGGTGCGAATCCCCCGTTGTTATCCTGTCTATTTCAAGGGATATAAGGAAAAGTTAAAACCCATTGAAGAATATCTCGACACAATTAAAAATCTTCAGGTTATCGGGAGATACGGGGCTTACAAATACAATAATCAGGATCACAGTATTTTAATGGGAATCATAGCCGCCGAAAACATCTTCTCGGAAAAGAAAAACAACCTTTGGAACATAAATACCGATTACGAGGTTTATCAGGAGTCGAGCGTTATTACCAAAACCGGACTGATCAGCACAAACCCTTAACTATTTTCAACATTCCGCAACCCATATGCCTGCAACTGCAATACTTACAAATTTAAAGGGACAAATCGGCCAGATCGCCGGAAAGATCAGCCGTTCGGAGCGAATCACCCCCGATGAAGGTGTCTGGCTTTTCGAACATGCAGAAACAGCCGAACTGGGAATACTGGCATCCCAGGTGAAAAAAAAGCTTAGTAGCGACAAGGTTTTTTTCAACCGGAATTTCCATATCGAGCCAACCAACATCTGTATCCATAATTGCCTGTTTTGCTCCTACCGCCGCAGGGTTAACGATGCTGAGGCCTGGGAGTTTGGTCTCGACGACATATCCGAGCTTGCCGCTTCACATGCCAACGATAACATCACTGAGGTTCATATTGTCGGGGGAGTTCACCCGTCGCGCGACCTTAACTACTATTGTTCGCTTATCCGCAGGGTAAAGGAAGAACTTCCAAACGTTCAGATAAAAGCCTACACTGCGGTAGAGATCGATTTCATGACTCACAAAGCAGGACTGAGCATAAAAGAGGGTTTGCAAAAATTGAAAGAGGCCGGTTTGAATTCCATTCCCGGAGGTGGAGCCGAAATTTTTGACAAGGAAATCCGGTCCAAAATCGCTCCGGACAAAACCTCTTCAGCAAAGTGGCTGGAGATTCATGAAACGGCTCATAATCTGGGAATCCCCACTAATGCTACCATTCTGTACGGACATATCGAGAATTACAGTCACCGCATTGACCATCTTAACCGCCTGAGGGAATTGCAGGATAAGACCCGCGGGTTCAACTGTTTTATTCCCCTGAAATACCACAGCACCGGAAACAAGCTTTCGCCCAACCCGGAAACAACAAAAATCGAAGATCTTCGTAACTATGCCGTTTCCCGGATTTTCCTCGACAACATTCCCCATCTGAAGGCCTATTGGCCCATGATCGGGAAAGAGATGGCGGAACTGTCGCTCTCCTTTGGTGTCGACGATCTTGACGGTACCATACAGGATTCCACAAAGATATACAGTATGGCCGGATCCAAGGAACAGAATCCTGCAATACTGGCTTCCGAACTGGTTGAGCTGATTCAGAGAAACGGACTAGTAGCGGTAGAAAGAGACAGCCTTTACAATACACTTAAAATTTACAAACGGGATCATACCTTTTAGTCAGATTTCCCGTTCATATTGTGCATTTGTTTATCTTTGCGCAGATTAATCATATACCAGAACATGGATTTCCTGAAGTTTTTGCTTACCCGAATATTCCTTAAAAACTTACTGATCGCTTTCGGTATCGGTCTCTTTCTTATGATCGCAACGCTCATCTGGCTTCGTGTTTTCACTCATCACGGACAGGCACTTACGGTTCCCGACCTTACAGGCCTTACCCTGGAAGAAGTCGAAGTGGTTACCAAAGCAAAAAAAATAAGGTATAACGTTACCGATTCGGTTTTCTTCCGCGAACTTCCGAAAGGCACTGTTGTGAAGCAGAATCCCATCCAGGGAATGAAAGTAAAAGCCAACCGGACCATTTACCTGAGCATGAACGCCATTAATCCTGAGCGGATTGTAATGCCAACGGTTACAGGTGTTTCGTTACGACAGGCCAGGGCAATTTTGGAAACTTACGGCTTATACCTCGGGAAAATTTCATACAAACCGGATATCGCTGTAAACAACGTCCTGCAACAAATGATCAACGACACTGTTATACAGTCGGGAAGCATGGTAATCAAAGGATCGTCAATCGATCTGGTTCTTGGCCTGGGACTTAGTGATCAGACCACTCTTGTTCCTGATCTGATAGGCCATACCGTTGTGAACGCGAAAGATCTTCTTGCCGACCGCTACCTTAATTACGGGGCTATTGTTTTCGACAATTCGTTTGTAACAGCAATGGACTCCTTGTCGGCATTTGTATGGAAACAAAGACCTGAAGTCATTGATGAAGCCCGGCTGCATCTTGGTTCGAACGTAGATATGTGGGTTACAATCGACTCCACCAAACTCCCGCAACCCGAAATGGAATTAATCGAAGAAATGGAAAATCCCGATGAGGAAAATTTCTGAAATAGCAATCTCTTTCTTACTGTTCGTAAGCCCTTTAACGCTCTTTTCGCAAGAGATCACAAGCCGGCTCGAGGGGAATGCCGTTGCCGAGAAATACTATCAGGGGAAAAAGACATTAAAAAAATCGAATAGTCAGCCCGACACCATCGAAATCCCTTTTATTGATGATTTTTCGGATTCCTTCGTGGAGCCCAAACCGGGATTATGGTCCGACCGATACGCCTTCATCAATAACAGCTATGCAATCTACCCGATAACAGCAGGTGTAGCCACTCTTGACGCGCTGGATTTTGACGGATCCCACTACCCTGCCGCCAGCTTCTTTCCCTATCAGGCCGATTTCCTAACCTCACAACCCATAAACCTCAACTATTCCCCCTCCGATAGCATCTACCTGAGTTTTTATTACCAGCCCGGGGGATTGGCAGAACCACCGGAACCCTTGGACAGCCTCATACTCGAGTTCTATAACCCCACCGATTTGCTGTGGAAAAAAACCTGGTCAACTCCCGGAATAAACACTTCGAAACCATTTACCAGGGTGATGATAAAAATTGACGATCCGGCTTACCTGAAAAAGGGCTTCCGATTCAGGTTTAAGAATTATGCCAGCCAACTAGAAAATCCCGATCAGTTCGATAAAAGGGCAAATGTTGACCTTTGGCATATCGATTACCTCAAACTCGACAAAAACCGTTTTGTTTCCGACACTATTAACAGAGATGTGGCATTTCTGGAACCCATTAAAAGCCTGTTGAAAGATTACACATCAATACCCTGGTCTCATTTCGAAGCTGCCTATAACACCCAGAGAGCTCCTTTTATCGGAGTTGTTATACAGAACCATGACACCATTTCCAGAAATATCGGTGCAAGCCTTGAAATCAGGGACTTGTTAAATTCCGGGCCTGTTTACAAAGTTCCGGTCCTCTATAACGATCTTCCGTCGGGCGACACCCTTTTTTACGACTATTCATATAACTATCCCTTCGATTTCTCAATCGGCGATTCGGGAGCCTTCGAGATTAAGGCAATCATCCAAACCGATGTTTTTGATTACAAACCCAACGATACTCTTAAGCACATTCAGAAATTCCACGATCAATACGCTCTCGACGACGGGACAGCTGAAGCCAGCTACGGATTCAGGGGAGCAGGAACAAAAGATGTATCTTCGGCCCTGAAATACAATTCCTTTATTGGCGATACCCTTCGGGCTATCGACATGTATTTTGTACAAATAGTTGATTCCTTGAACACCGACTATTATTTTTATCTCAATGTATGGACCGATAATGGAGGCAAACCCGGGACAAAAATCATCGACCAGATTGGAATGCGCCCTGAGTATTCCGATGAACTCAACAAATTTGTGCGCTACAGGTTGGATTCTGCTGTTTACGTCAAAGATGCTTTTTATATAGGATTCACCCAAACGGTTGAAAAACTCCTCAATGTTGGTCTGGACTTAAACCGCCTAAACAAGCCAAGACTATTCAACAATTATTCCAACGGGGTATGGAATACCTCAACTCTTCCCGGCACACCCATGATGCGGCCGGTTTTTGGTAAAGATCAAGCCGTAGGAATCGAAAATACCCCTGCCACAATGTTTTCAGCTTTTCCAAACCCGGCCGACAGCTATGTCACGATTCGCATGAATGAGAATCTGCGCATATCAGCCTTGGCTTCCCTTGAGCTCATTGATGTGAGCGGGAGGACAGTCAGAAGCATAAACCCCAACCTGGAAGATGCAATCGGCACTTCAGACCTGCAAAACGGCATGTACTTCCTGAGAATGTTCGACCCTGCTTCGAAGAAAAGCAGCGCACTAAAAATTATAATAAATCACTAGGATGACCGACAGGATTATTGACGATGAACTCATAGACAGTGAGCTATACGAGCATTTCCGTTTTGTGGCCGATCCGGGCCAAAGCTTGCTCCGGATAGACAAATTTCTGGTAAACCGACTCGAGAATACCTCCAGAAGCAGAATCCAGGCTGCATCCGAATCGGGTAACATTCTGGTAAACGATGTTGCCGTAAGATCAAGTTACAGGGTTAAACCCGGTGATACCATTACAATTGTTTTACCCGACCCTCCACGGGAAATTGAGCTGTTACCCGAAAACATCCCCCTGAACATTGTTTTTGAGGATGATCAGCTGATTGTTGTCAACAAGAACCCGGGAATGGTAGTTCACCCGGGCTATGGCAATTACACCGGCACCCTAATAAATGCGTTGATGTACCATTTGCGCGACAATCCCCTGTTCCAGTCGGGAGAACAACGGCCCGGTCTGGTTCATCGCATCGACAAAGACACCTCCGGGTTACTCGTTATCGCCAAAACTGAGCTGGCTATGAATAAGCTGGCCCTGCAGTTCTTTAATAAAACCAGCAAGCGTAACTATGTTGCGCTGGTTTGGGGAAATATGGAGGAGGATGAAGGCACAATAACCGGCAACCTCGGCCGAAATCCCAAAGACCGCAAGAAAATGCATGTGTTTGCCGACGGTTCGGAAGGAAAGCACGCCGTTACCCACTACAAAGTGCTTGAACGCTTCGACTATGTCAACCTTGTGGAATGCAGGCTGGAAACTGGCAGGACCCACCAGATCCGCGTTCATTTCCAATACATCAAACACCCCCTATTTAACGATCCTGAATACGGGGGAAACCAAATTCTCCGGGGAACAACCTTTACCAAATACCGGCAGTTTATTCAAAACTGTTTCAAAATACTGCCCAGGCAAGCACTTCACGCTCGCTCCCTGGGTTTCGTCCATCCTACTTCCGGAAAGGAAATAATGTTCGAGTCGGCCATCCCTGATGATATGCAAACAGTACTCGAAAAATGGAGAAGGTATGTCTCGGGCAGAGAAAATCAAGAGTTTCAAGAAGAATAATAATATTATTATTACCTTTATTGAAGCTACAGCTTAATCGGGTTAAAGGCGTTTGGAGGTTTTCTTTAGCCAAAGCCGGGGTCCTAAAATACTAGAATTCAGAAATATGCTCAGGAATATTGCAATTGTTGGCGGAGGGGATTCTTCCGAATATGTGATCTCAGTTAAAAGTGCTGCCCAGATCATTGATCTTATAAATAAAAAGAAATACAGGCCCATTGCCGTCACAGTAAAAGGAACAGAGTGGTTCGCAAAAATGGCCGACGGCACCGATATCCAGGTTGATCTGAGAGACTTCAGCATCAGCCCTAACGGGAAAAAACTGCGATTCGAATACGCTTTCATTATAATTCACGGCACTCCGGGAGAAAACGGAAAACTCCAGGCTTACCTCGATATGCAGAAGATTCCCTATAGCACTTCTTCAGTTTTATCATCGGCTTTGACCTTTAACAAATACGCCTGCAAGATTTACCTGAAAAACTTCGGAATAACAACCGCTGAGGCAGTAATGATCAACAAGAAGCGAAGCGTATCGAATGAAGCGATTATCGACAGGGTTGGCCTGCCCTGCTTTGTAAAGCCCAATAACGGGGGCTCCAGCTTCGGCACATCCAGAGTAAACAAAGCAGACGAGATGGAGGATGCGATTCGAGAGGCATTTAAGGAGGACAATGAGGTGATTGTCGAATCGTTTGTTAAAGGAACCGAAATAAGTTGCGGGCTTGTCAAAACCAGTGAAGAGGAAATAATATTTCCGATAACGGAAATCGTTACCAGTAACGAGTTCTTCGATTATGAAGCAAAATATACCGATGGCCTTGCCGAAGAAATAACTCCGGCACGACTTTCAGACGATATAACCAAACGATGCAGGCAATTGGCTTCTGAAATATATGACAATCTGGATTGTCGGGGGATTGTAAGAATCGACTTTATAGTTAGGGGAAACCAGATCTATTTCCTCGAACTCAATTCCATTCCCGGAATGAGCAGAGAGAGCATTGTTCCCAAACAGATCCGGGCAATGGGCTTAAGGGTGGAAGATATTATCGACAAGGTTATTGCGGATACCTTCAGGTAATTGCTTTGTTGATTTCCGGGGAGTAAATCAGAATTTTTCGATTTCAATGAGAATATCATCCTTCATCACCGAATCGTTCTGCCTGACATAAATCTTTTTCACTTTACCGGTTATATTTGCCAGAATTTCGTTTTGCATCTTCATGGCCTCCAGAATCAGGACCGCCTCCCCCTGCTTGATTTCAGTGTTCTCCTCAACCAGAATGTCCAGAATCTTACCGGGCATGGGAGCTACGATTCGCTCGGTTTTTGAGGAGACTTCACTCTTGATCAGGAATTTGCGTCGCTTATAGGAAATCGGGGTCTCAATCGAAAAATAATACCAAACCCCATTGATAATCACGGTGTACTTATTTTGATTTTTCTCAAGGATATCCACCTGATATTTGTGGTTTTTCCAGATCAGGTAGCTGAAACCGTCCGGGTCCTCAAAAACCCGTATATCCATCTTCTTCCCTTTTATCTTAACGTTTTCGTCCAATGGGTTTACGATCTCGAATTTTCGTTTACCCTCCCCACAGGCAATAAAAACGTCTTTCAAGGCTTTTTCGCTTGTATATCTCATTTCTGGTTTGTTTAGATTAGCGGGATTTCAATCGTTTATTCAGAATCCAGGGCGTGATGTTTTTCCCCTTGTCAAAATCCACTGTTTTATCCTCATCTTCTTTAAGACTCCGGGCAAAATCATAGGTGGCAAAAAAGGCAGCAAGCATTTCCGCATCCTTATCCTGAAAATAGTGAATTTTCATTTCAGACTGCAGGAATGAAGTGTCGTATTTCCCCTTCTTAAAGCTACTGTTGTTCAAAACAGCTTTGCAAAAGGGTATGGTTGTTTTAAGACCTTTAATCCAAAGTTTCTTAAGTGCATTGGCAGAATAAAGAATGGCCTTCTCCCGATTCTCCCCGTGAATTATCAGTTTTGCGATCATTGAATCGAAATAGGGGGTAATAACCGCACCTTCCTGAATTCCCGAATCGATTCTGATGTTCTTGCTTCGCGGGAGCGACATCTTTTCAATTGTTCCCAGACTTGGCGAAAACCCGGCCTGAACGTCCTCGGCATTGATCCTGAACTCAAAAGCCCAACCATTGCACTGCACATCTTTTTGTTTCAGGGGAAGGGGTTCGTCCTGGGCTACGCGGATCTGAAGCTCAATCAGATCTAGCCCGGTAACCATCTCCGTAACAGGATGCTCAACCTGAATACGGGTATTCATCTCCATAAAGTAGAACTTGTTATCCGAGTCCAGCAGAAACTCCACCGTGCCCGCACTGTAATAATTAACCGACTTTGCAATGTTAATAGCTGCAAGTCCCATCTTTTCCCTCAGGGCTTTATCAAGAGCGGCCGATGGGGATTCCTCAATGAGTTTTTGATGTTTCCGCTGTACAGAGCATTCCCTTTCCCCGAGATGAATAATATTACCCTGCTTGTCCCCGAAAATCTGAAATTCTATATGACGGGGATTCCGAACGTATTTTTCAACAAAAACGGCTGGGTCGTTAAACGCTTTGGCTGCTTCTGAACTTGCCATTTTAAACATCTTCTCAAGCTCGCCATCGTTTTCAACGATCCTCATTCCCCTGCCTCCACCACCGGATGCGGCTTTAAGTATTACAGGGTATCCAATCTTCCTGGCAATTTCCCTGGCCTCCTGAGGATCTTTAACATCCCCCAGAGAACCTTCGAGCAGAGGCACTTTGTGTTTTCTGGCCAACTGCTTAGCAATTGTTTTGTTACCCATTTTCAGGATAGCTTCTGGCGAGGGACCTATGAAAATGATGTTCTCATCTTCGCATCTCTGCGCAAAAACAGGGCTTTCGGCAAGAAATCCGTATCCGGGGTGAACCGCAGAGATATTGTGCTCCTTAACCGCACTGACAATTTTCTCGATATCCAGAAATTCAGGAATATCTTCCGCATGGTCGGTAAAATCGATCACCTTATCGGCAGCACTTAAATAAAGTGCGTTGGGCTCCTTGGAGGTTTTGATAACCCAGGTTTCGATTCCCATGAGTTTTGCAGTCTGAATCACCCTGATTGCAATTTCTCCACGGTTAGCAATTAGTAAACTGTTAATTTTCATACAAGGGATTTATAACGGAATGTTTCCGTGTTTTCTTGAAGGAACGCTTACATGTTTGTTTTCCAAAGCTTCATAGGCGGAAATAAGCTTTTTGCGTGTAATTGAGGGATCGATTACTTCATCAATAAACCCCTTTTCATCGGCAATGTAGGGATTTGCAATTTCGCTTCTGTATTTTGCAGCCAAATCTTTTCGAAGTTTTGCCGGATCCTCCGACTCAGATAATTCCTTCCTGTAAAGAATCGCGACGGCTCCCTCGGGACCCATAACAGCAATCTCCGCTGTAGGCCAGGCGAAATTAAAATCCCCTCCAAGGTTCTTGCTGTTCATCACGCAATACGCTCCACCGTACGACTTTCTAAGGATAATGGTAATTCTTGGTACCGTTGCATCGGCAAATGCATATAAGAGCTTGGCGCCGTGCCGGATAATCCCGCTGTGTTCCTGGTCAATTCCCGGCAAAAATCCCGGCACATCCTCCAGGGCCAGCAAAGGTATATTAAACGAGTCGCAGAATCTTACAAAACGGGCTGCCTTCATCGATGAGTTTATATCAAGCGTACCGGCAAGCACTTTGGGCTGGTTGGCAACGATTCCAATCGTTTTGCCATCGAGCCTTCCTAATCCGATCACAATGTTCTGTGCATACAACTCGGAGATCTCGTAAAAGCTGCCTTTATCAAAGATCAGATTAATTACATCCTTAACATCATAAGGCTTGTTGGTGTCATCAGGAACAACTTCCCGCAGCTTCTCATCGGTATCCCTCTGTACTTCAGCCAAAGATACAAAAGGCGAATTCTCAAGATTGTTGGAGGGAAGATACGACAATAGCTTGCGCACACCGAGCAAGGTGTTTTCCTCGTCTTCGTATATCATGTTGGCAACACCGCTTTTCCTGGCATGAACCTCAGCTCCGCCCAAATCTTCAAAACTCACATCCTGATTCAACACTTCCTTGACCACATTGGGACCGGTAACAAACATGTGACTGGTTTTATTGGTCATAAAGACAAAATCCGTTATAGAGGGGGAATAAACTGCACCTCCCGCTGCCGGACCCATGATAACCGAAATCTGAGGAATAACCCCGGATGACTGGACATTCCTGTAGAAGATACCGGCATAACCTGCCAAACTGGCAACGCCTTCCTGTATCCTGGCCCCTCCCGAGTCGATAAGTCCTATGATTGGTGCTCCCATTTTGAGCGCCATATTCTGAATCTTCATGATTTTGGCTGCATGAACCGCACCAAGAGATCCGCCCATTACATTGAAATCCTGAGCGTATGCGAATGCAAGCCTCCCGCTGATTTTCCCGTGCCCAATAATCACCCCGTCACCAAAGGTGTGCGTCATTCGCCCAAACCCCTTTTCAATGGATGCGGGAGTTACAAAAGCGTCAATTTCCTCGAAGGTTCCCTCGTCGAAAAGAATCTGAATGCGTTCCCAGGCAAGTAGCTTTCCCTTGGAGTGCTGCTTCTCCGCAGCCTCCGGGCTGTTTTGCAGGTCATACTTATTCAGGCGATCCTGGAACTTGATGAAATTTCTTCCGTTTATGTCCATATTGTAATGGTTTCGATTAACCTAAGTCTGATAAATTATTGAACAAATTAATTCCAATTTTTTCATGCTGGCTTTTTACGCTAACCGCAAAACATGACAAAAGTCAATCTTTTTTAACCCTGCAAATGTAAGAATAAAATTAAATTTTAGAATTTCTAATGCGATTAATCTTGCTTAAACGCCACATCCATCTGTTGTTCAATTATTTGCAAGACCCGAATTTTCCGAACGCACATTTGACTCACAATAAGCCATGGACTGACAAATTTCTGAGATTCAGCCTGATAGAGACTGTACAAAAATAAACGCAGGACAAATATCCATCTGTCCTGCGTCCCCCAAAAAAAACGAATAACCCAACTAACTATCCGATTCAGAAACCCAATAGTTATGCTTTGTCGTTTCTCGAAGAAAGAAACATAAAATTGTCACAAATAATTTCGGTAGAGAAGCGCTTCACTCCATCTTTGTCTTCATAGCTGGAAGTTTGGATTTTCCCTTCAACATAAATAGGATCGCCTTTCTTAACAAAATTTTTCACTAATTCTGCCCGCTTGTTAAAAACGGTAACCTTATGCCATTCCGTTTTCTTTACCTCTTTCCCTTCCTTATCGGTATATTCCTCATTGGTAGCCAGAGAAAAATGAGCTACCGCCTGTTTGTTTTCCAGCTGGTTGAAGCGGGGAATCTCTCCCACGTTTCCTACCAGAGTGACTTTATTGATGCCGTTTTTCATAAAAGTGGATTTAACTGGTTAAGTAATTATCTACTCCTTAATGATGCGAGATTTAAAAAATCAGCGTCGGAAATCAAAAAAAATCAGAAAATCATAAAAATAAATTGCGGGATTTCATAAAGCGCTGATTATTTGAACTTTGCGATCACTCCTTGGAACATGGAAAAAATAGCTGTGGCTAACGGAGTTTTTTGAGAACTTTCTGAGCTATATCGGAGTGTGAGCTGTTATCTGATATAATTTCCTGAAGAAGTGTTTTGGCTGTTTCATCATTATTGATCCTAACGTAACACATAGCGAGGTAGAACTTCGCGTTCTCTTGGATGAAGCTGTATGGTTGGGTGAGAATATATTCGAAGGAAGTAATTGCACTCTGAAACTCATTCAGGTACATATAGCATAGGCCATTGTAAAAGCGTGCATTTTGGTTTTCAGAATCTTCGCTGAGCACGATCTTGAATTGCTGCGATGCATCGGAGTAATTTCCACGGGTATAGAGTTGAATCCCATATTCCAGTCTTTTTTTACCCGCATCAAGCTGCGAATGACTGCGGAGCGTAAGGTTATTGGAATAGGTAACCATATACTTTTCAAAAATCACCTGGTTGGACTCCTTTTTTATTGCAACAAAATAGAATACAAGGCTAAGAGTCGATATTATTGTGGCTGAAACGGCTATTAGCCATTTCTTGCTGACTTTTTTGCCTGAAACGGGCTTTTTGTCAATTTTATCAGTAGGTAAAGCATTATAGGCTTCGTATACTTCGTTAAGCTTCTTTCTGAATCTCTCCTCATCGCGAGAGGCCACAACTTTATCAATGGAACGGTAAAGATCCAATTCCTGAACCAATTCAGGGTCTTTCTGTAAATCCTCCCTGAATTTTTTCAGCTCATTTTCACTCATACTACCATCTAGGTACTTTTGTATCCTGCTGATTGAGTTCATCCTTTAATTCTTTGTATCTTGGGTTATTCCACACCGCTCTGAACAATCGGGATTTACATTTTGATTTTCGATTCATGGTGTACTGATCACTGGCATATCCCATTATAGCTGTTGAGATACTAATGGGTGTTTCTTTGATATGAAGGTCAAGGATTTTCTTGCATTCTTCATTAAGTTCGTTATAGTGTTCCAGAACAAGCTTACGCTTCTCCATTTTTACATAATCCTCTAGAAAATCAATATCGCCAAGCAATAAATCGGCATCTTCCACAGAAGTGCCAAAATATTTTCTTTTTCGTTCCAACTCTTTCAGCCACAAAAATTTTACCACTCCATACAGATAGGACCCAAATGAATTTTTTAAATTTAATGTGTTCTTCTTGATTTTCAGATAAATCAAGACCAATGCATCCTGAAACACGTCCTCGGCATCAAATACATTCCCGCTGTTTGCCATAATATAATGGCGGGTCTGAGGAAAATAAATTTTATAAATTTCGAGCAATGCCACACGGTCTTCTTTCCGGATGGAATCGACAAAATTGGACTGCTCGTTGCTGTTCATTTAGGGTAGCGCAAAATATTAAATCTCTAAAAGTATAAATAAAATTTTACGCCCTATAAAAAAAGCATCATTTTTTATATGAGTCTATGGGTGTGCATGAACAAACCAGGTTTCTGTCGCCAAAAGCATCATCGAGCCGTGCCACCGAAGGCCAGAATTTGTTTTCCGCACTCCATTTCAGGGGATAGGCGGCTTTATGGCGAGGGTATGAATGTTTCCAATCATCGGAACTAACCTCAAATGCCGTGTGCGGCGCATTTTTGAGCACATTGTCAAGTGTGTCGGCCGACCCGTTTGCCACCTCGGTGATTTCTGCAAGAATGGAGTTCATAGCCTCAACGAACCTGTCGAGTTCAGCTTTTGATTCGCTTTCCGTGGGCTCAACCATCAAGGTTCCATGTACTGGAAACGAGAGTGTTGGGGCATGAAAGCCATAATCCATAAGCCTTTTTGCCATGTCTGTCTCCGAAATTCCGGCCATTGGTTTGAATCCTCTGCAATCGAGAATCATCTCATGAGCTACTCTTCCGTTTTCATTGGTATAGAGAATCCGGAATTTGTCTTTCAGACATGCGGCAAGGTAGTTTGCATTCAGAATAGCCACTTTAGTAG
Organism: Chitinophaga pinensis; assembly: GCA_945863035.1. Taxonomy (GTDB): domain Bacteria; phylum Bacteroidota; class Bacteroidia; order Bacteroidales; genus JACJXF01. The sequence continues at coordinate 27,108 of CAMAZH010000024.1, forward strand.
CCATAGTAAGTCCTTCGCTTCCCAACATTTTTATATAGGCGTGGGAAATCGTAAGTATGCTGGCGCTACCGTAAGGGGCAGCAGAAACCGCCGGAATCCCATTAATACCTCCCGTTGCCATAACCGGGTGCGAGGGAAGGAATTCCACCAGGTGTGCTGCAACTGCGATAGGACCGACACCAGGGCCACCTCCCCCGTGAGGAATAGCAAAAGTTTTATGAAGATTCAAATGGCAAACATCCGCACCAATAAGCGCCGGATTGGTGAGCCCTACCTGTGCGTTCATATTGGCACCATCCATATAAACCTGACCGCCCCTTTGATGGATCATGTCAACCATGCTTTTTACAGATTCCTCGAAAACCCCATGTGTAGAGGGATAGGTGATCATAAACCCGGCAAGTTTGTCTTTGTGAAGCTCGGCTTGTTGCTTAAGTGAATCGAGATTTACATTCCCCCGTTCGTCGCAGTCAACCACCACCACTTCCATGCCGGCCATAACTGCACTGGCGGGATTTGTGCCATGGGCAGAGGCTGGGATAAGCACGATGTTACGATGGGCTTCTCCCCTGCTCTCGTGGTAAGCCCGGATCACCATAAGCCCCGCGTACTCACCTGCTGCCCCTGAGTTGGGCTGAAAAGAAACCGCGTCGAAACCGGTAATCTCCCTGAGGTCATTTCCCAACTCATTGAACAGCTGCTGATAACCCTCAACCTGATCGATGGGAACAAAGGGGTGAATTGATGAAAACTCCGGCCAAAGAAATGCCATCAGCTGTGATGCCGCATTAAGCTTCATGGTACACGAGCCCAATGAAATCATAGAGTGGGTGAGTGAGAAATCTTTTCGCTCAAGCATCTTGATGTACCTCATGAGCTCGGTTTCGGAACGATACTTGTGAAAAACTTCCGCGTTCAGAAACCCGGTTTTCCTTGTTAGCCCGGCAGGAAACTGAAAGCCTGACACTAAATCGTGAGCAGGCTCATACTTGTGCTTCACCACTCGTGCAAACACGTCGATTATCTCATTTAATTCCTCCAGGTTCAAGGTCTCATCAACACTTAAGCTCACCGTCCGATTATCCGGATAATTGAAATTCATTTCTTTCTCCAAAGCTATTATCCTTAGGTCCTCAGCGCTTGTGCCTGTAGGCATTGCAAAACTGAGCGTGTCGAAAAAGTTCGGGTTCTTCAAAGCAAAACCCAAAGCCGAGATTTTTGAAGCCAGCGTTTTTGCTGCAAAATGGATGTTTGAGGCAATCCGGGTCAGCCCCTCAGGTCCGTGATAGACCGCATACATCCCAGCCATAGTTGCCAGCAGAGCCTGAGCGGTACAAATGTTGGACGTTGCTTTTTCCCTTTTAATATGCTGTTCCCGGGTTTGGAGTGCCATGCGCAAAGCAGGATTCCCATGACGGTCAACTGAAATGCCGATGATTCTCCCGGGCATGTTCCGTTTGAACTTGTCTTTGCAGGCAAAGTATGCGGCATGTGGCCCACCGTATCCCAATGGAACGCCAAATCGTTGGGTGGAGCCCACTACGATATCGGCATCCCACTCGCCAGGAGGGGTTAGCAACACAAGCGACATCAGATCTGCGGCAACACCTGTAAGAATTTCTTTTGCATGCGCTGTTTCAACAAATTTCCGGTAATCCCTAACCTCGCCGGTTGAATCGGGATACTGCAGCAATGCGCCAAAAAATCCCCCGGTAAAAGAAAAAGAAGCATAATCACCTGTCACGATTTCAATCCCCAAAGGAATGGCTCTGGTTTGCATTACAGCAAGTGTCTGAGGAAAGAGATTGTTGTCGGTAAAAAACTTTGCCCTACCCTCTTTTACAGCCTCGCGGGAGCGGCAGTTAAACATCATAATCATGGCTTCAGCTGCTGCAGTTGCTTCATCGAGAAGGGATGCGTTTGCAATTTCCATCCCGGTAAGGTCCATCACCATGGTTTGAAAATTCAGCAGGGCAGTGAGCCTTCCCTGCGAGATCTCAGCCTGATAAGGCGTGTAGGATGTATACCAGGAAGGGTTTTCGAGAATGTTGCGCTGAATTACAGGAAGGGTGATTGTATTATAGTATCCCATCCCGATAAAACTCTTGTAGAGCTTATTCTTTCTGCCGATTTCCCGAATTGATTTCAGATATTCGTATTCGCTGATCCCTTCAGGCAAATGCAAGGGTTTTTCCATGAGGATGGAAGAGGGAATGGTTTGCTTTATAAGTTCGTCAAGACTGGAGGCTCCCGTTTTCGCAAGCATTACTTCAATGTCTTCCCCTGACGGACCGTTATGACGATTAATAAACTTATCTAATATCATGATGTTGTGTTATTTATATTTTTCAATGATTTATTGCATTCAGGTTCACAAAATTAATATCTTAGTTTAAGCGGCAGCCCAAGGTCTGTATGTTTAAGAACTCCTGTTTAAAAAAGGGTTGTGATCAGCCTCTTTCCCAACACCGGTCTCTGATCCATGCCCCGGAAACACCCGGGTATCGCGGGGTAAAACAAGAATCTTTGTTCGGATACTTTCGATCAGCTGAGTAAAATTACCCCCGGGAAGATCTGTGCGGCCAATGCTCCCATCGAACAGCACATCCCCTGTGATAAGAATCTTAGCTTCGGGGGAATAAAAAACCAGCGATCCGGGGGAATGCCCGGGAGTGTGAAGGGCCTTGATCTCCGAAGACCCGAACTGGTAAGTGTCGCTATCGTTAAGCCAGGCTGCTGGCTCAGGCGGTGTCTCCACCTGAAAACCAAATGACCGCCCGTACACGCCAGCCTGATCGAGCAAAGGCTTGTCGCTCTGATGCATCAGCAGGCCGATGGAATACTTGTCGCAAACCCTGCGTGCACCTGTCAGGTGGTCAACGTGCCCATGGGTATTGAGAACGGCTATGGGTTTGAGGGATTCCCCTTGGATAAACCCAAAAAGCTCTTCAAATTCATGATCGTGGTAACAGGAAGCATCGATTATCAGGCATTCGCGGGTTTCGTCGTAAAGCACGTAAGTATTGACCTGAAACGGATTAAATGAAAAAGATTTTATATGGATCATTATTGCTGATAATTTCAAATGTATTTGATTCCGAATAGTTATATAACTGAAAAGCATGTACTAAAAGGGATTTAACTCTACCTTACAATTTAACATCCCCCGGTAAAAAAACTTATCCTGCTTTTCCTTTTAAAAGGGGAACAAAAGCGAAGGCCCCATGTTCAGTGCGAACAAAAGAACTTTCGGATTCCCTGACAATTTTAACCATCGACTGCCCTTTATCGCCACCCACAGGAATCACGAGAACCCCTCCTACCTTAAGCTGCTCGAGCAATTTGTTGGGGACTTCCGGTGCTGCTGCGGTGACCAGTATTTTGTCGTATGGTTGGTAGGAAGGTACTCCCTCATAGCCATCCCCATAAAAGAAATGAGGCTTATAACCCAGCATTTTCAGGGTCGACTGCGCTCGCATAAACAGGTCGCGTTGCCTCTCGATGGTATAAACCTTGGCTCCCATTTCCAGAAGAACCGCAGCCTGGTAGCCAGATCCGGTGCCAACCTCAAGGACTTTCTCCATGGGCTTTATTTCCAAAAGTGAAGATTGGAAAGCCACAGTATAAGGCTGAGAGATTGTCTGCCCCGAGCCAATTGGAAAAGCCTGGTCGCTATAGGAAAAGTTTATGAAACTGCTGTCCATAAACAAATGCCGTGGAACCTTGTTAATGGCAGATAACACCGCAACATCGCCAATGCCTTTGCTTTTGATGAGTTCCACCAGTTTTTTCCGCAGTCCTTTATGCTGAAAGGAATCTTCCATATCTGAATTATCGAATTCGTGAATGCAAATTTAACTTTATCAACAGAATTAGTTGAAAAGTCGGTCATCAATTTATAGCAACCTTATTAACAATTGGCTTATGTTTGCAACCATACACTATATGCGATGATTCGTGCAGGAGTTTTTGGTTCGGGAGAGGTACTGGAAAATGCGCTGGAACGGCTCCGGCAGCACAACGGGTTTCTGATTACCGGGTACCACAGTGGCGGATCGATCGTTAACAAACATTCCGTTATTCAGCAGTACCGTATTCCGGAAGAGCTGATTTCCGTTTCCGAGGCACTTATTATCACAAACGATCCCGGCGATTTTCAGGATGTAATCCCCCTCGTGCTGAAAAGCTCTCGGCATCTTTTGATTTTCCCCGACTTTTCCCTTTCGTTTTATCAGGTCGACAGTATGCTAAAGCTAGCGGAAGAGGCTGGTGTGGTTTTCTATTTGCATCAGGATGGTATAAAGGACTGGATGAAGGATCTCACTCAGAAATATTGTGGAAAACCCGAGTTTATTCAAGTCTACAGCTATATCGACAAGCGCCATTCGAGTCAGGGAAAAGCCATTTTCAATGCCCTTTACAAAGCCGTTACAGGAGTTATCAAACTCAACCCCAATAACCTCAGGAAATTCCATACTAACATGGTTCCTTACTGTCCTCCCGATCCATTAATGACGAATGTTCGACTGGAGTTTGAAAACGGCAGCGCTGCGAACATTACCATAAATGGCTTTTTTGAACGGAGCGACACAAAAATCGAAGTGTTCCGAAACGATTGCGAAGCCATTATTGATCCGGTATTGATGGAACTGAGTATTGTGAGCAAGGATCCGAATGTATCCCGGATTTTCAACAGGTCGTCCGACCTTCAATCCAGCGTTTTTAGCGAAGGATTGGATGGGTTTGCCTTACGGTTGTTTTCGCCGGGTTTATACATTGATCCATTCGAATCGGGAATCATTGCCCACAAAACCGCCACAAAAATCATTAATAAGTTTATTCCCTATCCGGTAAGAAGTGTGTAAACTCAATTCCTTATGCAAATTCAGCTTCCTGATAAACGGGATTTTTTCTCATGAGAGGATTATCTGTGAATCTTTTCGGAAAGAGTTCAAACAATAATATCTAATTTTGAGCGTTTGCAAAACACTACGCCCTTCTATGAATAAGAAAAAACAGGTTTTACGGTATCTTCTTTCCGACTTTCTGAGCGCATCGGTTGCCTGGACACTTTTTCATATCTTCAGAAAAGAATATATCGAGCCAATGAAATTTGGCTACGACATCCCGCTCACTTTCAGTGATCGATTTTTTCTCGGACTTGTCATAATACCCTCGTTCTGGATTCTTTTTTATTATCTCACAGGCTTTTACAAGAATATTTATCGGCACTCCAGAACTGATGATTTTTTAAGGACTTTTGTACAGAGCCTGTCGGGCGTGCTGATTATCTTCTTCCTGTTGCTCCTTGATGATGAAATTCAATCCTATAAAAATTACTACCTTCTGTTTACAGTATTGTTTGGGCTTCACTTTTTCCTTACACTTATACCAAGGCTTATCCTAACTTCAAGTACTGTAAAAAAAGTCCATAACAAAGAGATAGGCTTTAACACGCTGATTATCGGGAGTAATCAGCAAGCAGTGGATATTTACCAGGAATTAACGGAATCCCTTTCCTCCCCCGGTAATAAATTTGTTGGCTTTATGAGTCTGCAAAAACAAGACAACTGCCATTTGTCCGAGTTTATTCCAAATCTTGGCACACTTAAAGACCTTGAACGCATAATTGAGCAACAAAATATTGAAGAGGTCATCATTGCCCTCGACAGCTCGGAGCACAGCCAGATCAGTAAAATTATCAACCAGCTTGGTATGTGCAACGTGATTATCAAAGCTATTCCCGACATGTACGACATACTCACAGGGAAGGTTAAAATGGATCATTTGTTCGGCACCCCGCTTATTCAGCTCTCGAAAGACCTTATGCCGGTTTGGCAAAGCAACCTGAAACAACTGCTCGACATTGGCTTGTCGTTGTTTGCACTTACGATCTCCTCCCCCTTGATTCTTGTATTAGCTCTGGGAGTGAAACTCAGCTCAAAGGGGCCGGTGTTTTACAGCCATGAGAGGATTGGCCGGTATGGGAAACCCTTCCAGATTTATAAATTCCGCTCGATGCGAACCGATGCGGAAAAAAACGGGCCTGAATTGTCGAGCAAAGAAGATAGCCGGCTAACCAACCTGGGCCGTTTTATGAGGAAATACCGCCTGGATGAAATCCCGAATTTTTTCAATGTTCTCAAGGGAGAAATGTCACTTGTTGGCCCCCGGCCTGAGCGACAGTTCTTTATCGATCAGATCGTTAAGAAAGCACCGCACTACCACCATCTTCATAAGGTAAAACCCGGCATAACCTCTTGGGGACAGGTAAAGTACGGCTATGCGGAAAATGTTGATCAGATGGTCAAACGCCTTCGCTACGACATTCTTTATATTGAAAACATGTCGCTTTTTGTTGATTTCAAAATTCTTTTCTATACCGTTCTCACCATTATCCGCGGCCGTGGGGTCTAAGAGTTCTATTTCAGGGGATGTGCAGAAAGCACCTGGTAAACAGGACCATCGGGTGTGGTTATGCTTTCATAGAATAGAATTTCCTCAACCTTCACCCGGAGAAAAACAAATTCCTCGTATTTCCCGATAAGCTCCGACAGGTTCTTCTGATCATCGATTCTCCTCATTCTACCGATGGTAAGGTGTGGCTTAAACATTTCCCGGGAACCGGGCTTCAGTACCGCGCAGAGTTCCTCATCGACAACTTGTTTTAAATTCATAAGATCAATGGAGTTATTAACTCCCATCCATAAAACTCTCGGACGATGGATTGTGCGAAAGACTCCAAGTCCCGAAACAGTAAAATCAAATGGCTTTGACTGCTTTGCGATCCTGTCGAGCGCTTGCTGCACCGGGACAATCTGTTCCGGGAAAGTATCGCCGATAAACAAGAGTGTAACATGAAAATTAGCTGTTCGGTTCCAGACGATAGTCTCATCACACAGCGAAGTTCGGATTTCCGACAGCATTTCTTCAGCTGCCTGGTTTGGTTCAACCCTAACTGCGATAAATGTCCTTAACGCTTTTGATATATGCCTTTCAGCAGGATCCATACTCTTGACTAACTTGAATAAATAAAGTAACTTACATTCGTTTCGTGAAACAACCAAAAAATCAATTCTAAATATACCGAATTATGTCCAATCCAAAAAAAATTGCAGTAATCCTTTCCGGCTGCGGGGTTTTCGACGGGGCCGAGATTCACGAGGCCACCCTTACGATGTATGCGATTGCGAAACTGGGAGCGGAGTATGAGATTTTCGCCCCGGACATTGACCAGTTACAGGTTATAAACCATCTCACCGGCAAGGAGATGAAAGAGACCCGGAATGTACTTATTGAAGCGGCCAGGATTGCCAGAGGAAACATTCAGGAATTGGCCCATTACAAAGCAGCCGATTTCGACGGACTAATTTTCCCGGGTGGGTTTGGGGTTGCGAAAAACCTTTCCGACTGGATAAGCAAAGGACCTGAAAGCACCATAAACCCGGACGTAGAGGTGGCTATCCGCGAGACGGTTAAGGCTGGCAAACCGATCGGTGCATTATGTATTTCCCCTGTTTTACTTGCAAAGGTTTTGGGTGATGTGGAAGTAACAATTGGGGAGGATTCTGCAACCATAGCAGCTATCGAGGCAACCGGTGCCAAACATGTCAAGGTCGGTCACGGGGAAGTTATGATCGACAAGAAATACAAAACCGTAACCAGTCCCTGCTATATGCTGGATGCCCGTATCGACCAGGTCGGCGCTGCTGCAGAGAAAGTTGTAAAAGAGATGATCAAACTGATGCAAAAAGAAAGTTGGAATTCGTGAGGAACTCACTTCCCCTCCTCTCTCACTAAACTCACTAATACTCACTGCACTCACTAACCCTCACTCCCCCAAATCCCTATAACAGCCCCATCTCCATCATCTGAATAATATATTCAATCATCTTATCTTCCTCGTCGGTATCGGGGTTATAAACGGATTTGAGGTTAGAGCCGAAGATGCGTGCAACAGCCTGCCAGAATCCCGCAGAGAAGTTCCCTTTAACATCCTGAACAACCTGGTAGGTGGTATTTCCGGTTTCGCGGTAAACTAGTTTGATGAGTATTCTCCCTTGGGTAACCGTCAGACTTTTGAGCTGATCCTCGAACTCAGCCTTCAGCTGTTCTTCGGTCTGATCGATATACTGCCTTTTCTGCCGCTCATTTCGCATGGATGCAAGACGAAGATCCAGGTCTTTGAGTTTGTTTCCCGCGATTTTCGCATAAGGGTAAGCCGCTTTCACGTTCCTGATAAGCCTTCTGTATTTCCAGTGTTCCCAACGGTTGGCAAAAACCATGGGATAGATGTTAAGCTCGGGGATTGAAGAAACCAGAATGGTATCTCCCCCAACAATTACTGCCTGCATAACATTCAGGGTATCCCTCCCCTTTCTGGCCTGAGAAAAGGCTGATAAAGAGATTAAAAGGAGCACAAACAGAAGGTATTTGCGTTTCATATGCAATGGTTAAACCTGCCCTTCTGAAAAGGGTTTACAAAACTACTAAAAGCTTTTCAATTCATAAGCCTTGGATTTGATTCCTTCAAAAACCATGCAAGATTAATACTTTAGTTATAAATAAATACCGCAGAGTTTTATAAAACAATTGTGTCCCTTGCGGATTCATACCACAAAGGACACTTAGGAGAAAAACACAAAGTCCACAAAGAGATACCAAGAATACAGGAAATTCGATAAATGAAACAGGAATTTCTTTGTGTCCTTTGTGTAAGCCTTTGTGAACTTTGTGGCTAAATTTTCATACAGCCTAAAGATGTATCTTACTTAACAAACTTCACTACCGTGTCGTCATTTACCTTAACAAAATAAATTCCACGGGAGTAATTACGTACATCAAAGCTTGCCTGAGTTCCCTCAACCAAAGCAGAATCCATAACACGTCCAAGACTATTGTAGATTGCAACTTTTGCATTAGGTGAAGAGAGTGCAATGTTTAACTCATCAACAGCAGGATTAGGATAAACCTTTACTGAAAGGACCTTACTGATTGAAACTTCAGTCGCGAACCAAATGGAAGCATTTAAAACAGGTGAGTCTGCCAGAGGCTCGAAATCCCTTGCGTCATAATTGAATGGGTTGCCCAATTTTAGCGATGTGGCAAGCAAAAGTGTATCATTGGCTCTTGACTCAGCATCGAACCATGATTTGACATCTTCAACAACAGGACCGCTCGAAGTTTTAACCCACGAATTTCGGATTCCTGCAATAAGGGTATTCTGAACTGTAAGTGAATCCGATTGTGCAGAAGCCCAGCCGTTTGCCGACTCAAGGTTCAGACCATTCCCCCAACCTGCAAATACGGAGTTGTACACCTGAAGGCATGAACCTCTTCTGATTCTCATTGCTGAACCCGAATTATGATTCGACAAGAGGTTAGCCGGTTCTGAATTTGTTTTGGAGGGTCCGAAACCGCTTATATTGCTGAATGTTGGATTTGTTTTGGGGACGTTGTTGGTGCCACTGGCATCATTGTCGGACTCAAAACCGTTAGCCGCGTCGGTATCAACAATTGTTGAATCACGAGCAATCAGCCCAAACTGAACCATTCCCACGAAGCCGTTGTCTGTGTCGAAATCGTCATCTTCGGTTTTATAAGAAATAAGGTGTTTTGCATTTACGGCTCCACCCCACCACTCGAAACCATCGTCACCGGAATGGGAAACCTGAACATAGTCAATAACGGTTCCACTGCCAACCGAAGCCAGACTGAGACCATTGATTTCATTTCCTTCGGAAACCAGATAACCCGGAAACTCAATACGCACATATTTCAGTACTCCGGAATTATCTGCATTATCGCTGCCACCGTGGAAAACCCCGGTGCCACCCTCCGTTAAACCTTCGCCATCGCCAGTTCCATTTGTAGCATTTGCTTTGAGGTTGTTTATTCCTTTACCGGCAATAATCAAGCCTGCCCAGTCACTGTTGTTCCTGAAACCAGCACCCTGATTCGAAGTGAAAACTATGGGCAGGTTGCTTGTGCCTTCGGCCATAATTTTTGCCCCTCTGTCGATAATTACAGCGCTTTTTGCTTCTCCGCGAATTATGGTTCCGGGTTGGATGGTTAAAACCGCAGGAGCGTCAACGTAAACCCAGCCGTCGAGTTTAATTGTTCCACTCCATGTTTCGTCGGAGGTAATATGTGTCGAGAGACTTGGACTGAATGCCCCGTTGCCTTTTGTTACAGATGCTTCAGGATATTCTGTATCCACAGGATTCCAGTTCGCCCAGCCAGTGGTCCAATCGTTGGTACCGTCAAAAGCCCCGATATAATCCACAGCTGTAAAGAAGGTGTTGTTGATCTTCAAACTCTGGGCGTTCAGAGAGAAAGCCAGAATACTGATCATTAGTGAGAATAAAAGTTTTTTCATACTAAATTTTTTTTGGTTTATGTTTCACAAAAATACTTTTGGCATCATAAAGAAAAGTTGAGTCTGAGTTATCTTATCTTTAAAAACCAGCCTGTTATTTGCATTGGGTTATGAATTAAGTAAGGTTTAGCTAAGACTAGAATGTCCAGGTGACACCTAAATTGATTTTTCGGTTGGGGACATACTTTAGCTTAGTAACCTCAATATTGTCGTTTGCACCAAAATATTCGACCCAATGAACGGGGCTGTTGGTTAAGTCTTTGATTCCTAGTTTGAGATCAAAATGTTCCCCGATTTTCTTTTCAATGCTCAAATCAATTGAGTTTCTGGGAAGCTCCCATGTATGCGGATTAAGAGGCGTACCCACAAACATGATCCTCTTCCCGATCCGGTTATAGCTAAGGTTCATCATTAAGCCTTTTTCCGGATTATTGTAAAAAAGACCCAGATTAACAATGTAGGGCGATTGTCCTTGCATAATACGCACCGAATCCCTTGAGAAGGAAATATTGGTATTAATCTCGCTCTTTATTAAGGACGAATTAAACACAACAGTCAGATTCTTCAAAAGGCTCAGAACAGGGACATCCTCGAGGAACATAAGGGATTTGCGCGCATCGAACTCTATTCCCCTGCTAAACGCTTTTTCTGTATTGTAGGGTTGGTAAACGAATTTATTACCTGCAAGAATCTGAAACAGCTCGATAGGGTTGGAGAAATCCTTGTAAAATCCTGCCACTGAAATCATCTCACCGGGTGAAGGGTACCATTCGTAACGAATGTCATAGCTCTGGATTGTCGCGGAAACCAAATCCGAATTGCCATAAACCAGGGAATTAAGTTCGAAATCTTCGTAAAAACTTACCGAGTTCTCCCTGAATTCAGGGCGGTTAACGGTTTTGCCGTATGATAAACGGATATTGTGCCTCTCGCCCAGCTTGATCTTCATATTCAAAGATGGGAACAAGCTAAGTGTGTCTCTGTTGATGTCGAGGGAGTCGTTGAGAACATTGCCGCTAGCATCACTGGTCTTTTGATAAAAGCCTGTAATCAGACGGCTGTATCGTTCCATCCTTACTCCTCCATAAATATCGACAATCTCCCCAATGGGTAGTTTCACGCCTACATAGCTGGCAAACAAATCATCCACGGCCTCATAGGTGTTAACCGAATTGGTTCCGTCCATATAAGCAAGACCGGTAACATTTATATTGGCAGGATTGTAGTAGAAATTCGTATCGGCCACCAGGTTTTCTACTTCCTGGAACAGACCGCCTGTCAAAGCCAGCTTATTGGTTCCCCTTGGAGCAACAATCCCCAACATTCGGGTATCAACATCCCTGCTTTTTGAGTCGCTGAAGACCCCTGCCTTAATCTGTACCGGATGTTGGGATATAGAGGTGTAAATGTCATGAGTGACATCGAATTTGAAATTCTTATCCCACTCAACAAGGCTCTGGCTTAGCCTTCCCCCGTTATAAACGCTCGGCTTGTTATCTATCACAAAAAAATAGGGTATTGTATCGGGGGAGTAAATATCGCGGGCATATGTATACCTGCGATTGTCGGGATCATTATTTGAAGTGTAGGAAAGGCCAGCCGTCCAGTTAAATCTTGTTTTGTTGTTATTGATATGGTGTTTCCCATCAAGTTGTCCGGAGTAAATGAAGCGTTGGTTAAAACGCAGATTCGTACTCCTCCAATCCTGAGAACTGTTCACTGCGTATCCCTGCCTCTGAACGGTTCTGCTTTCGCCCAGGTTGTTGGCCAAATTCCGGAGGCCAATCTTCTGGTTGTTACCAAAAACAAAGAGCCAATTGTGTATAAGCCCTAAAGATGCATCCTGAACATAAGTATAATCATCAAAATCATATGCCATATCGATGTCATCGGTAATAGCATTGTACGATTCATATTCCGCCCTTCTTACGATATTGAAATTGCTCGTGGCTTTATAAGTAAGGCTGGTAATGTTTCCCACCGATACCTTCCCCAACAGAAAGCGCCTCTGAGCCGTCAAACCAATGCTCTGATCCAGAAAGGGGTTGATTGTATGGGTGTCCCAATTTTTGTTAAAAGCTCTTGAAATGATTTTTAGCGAATCCATCCGCGCAACATAAGTTGCCAGATTGGGCCATTTGTACAATTCCGTCATCTTTTGGGTGGATGGGAGCTCGGCAGGGAAATCGCGGGTCCCGTCATCAAAACCCAATCGATCGAACCTTCCGCCCTGATAGGTCTGAAAATCACGGATAAAACTGGTATTCTGAACATACCCGGAACTGTACGACAGCTTAAAACTGTTTTTGTCGGCCACCTCATTGGTCAGAATATCGATTACCGCACCGGCAAAATCAGCCGGGAGCTCAGGAGCAGGACTCTTATAAATCATAATATTTTCGATCATTCCACTGGGAATGGCATCGAATGAGAAGGAACGTTTTGAAGGTTCAAAGCTGGGGGCAGGGGCTCCATTCAGAAGCACTGAGTTATACCGCTCACTAAGTCCGCGGACCACCACAAACTTCCCATCGGTGATGGTAATTCCCGGCACCCTGCGCATTACTTCAGCAGCATCGCTATCCTGAGATTTCTTTATCTGATCGGCTGTAATTCCGTTTGCAATCAGATCAATGGATTTGATGTTAACCACCATTGCAGCCTCGGTGCTTGTTCTTTTCCGGGCTGTCACCGTTACCTCATCAACCGTCAACGATGCCGCACCAAGCTTTACATCCAGATAACCGACCTTTCCGCCCGACACTTCCAGCATGAGTATCTGCTTGTCGTAGGAAATATAGGATACAACAATATTATAGGTTCCGGGAGCCACGTTCTTAAGCTCAAATAACCCGTCGAGGTTGGTGATGGTCCCGGTAAAAGTACCCTGTATCAAAACTGATGCGCCTACCAGCGACTCCCCCGTAACAGCATCAGAAACCTTTCCCTGTATACTTCCGTTCTGCGATAAAGCTGGGAAAACAATCAGAACAAATAATAAACTTAGTAAAACTCTCATAATCATCATAAAATCATTGAAATTTATTCACAAAGGAAGGCTTCCTATTTCACCTTAATCTGAGGAATTTGTTATCTGTACATTATGATTTCCTTGCCGTAAAGGCAAATTTTCAATCGATTATGAATTCTGTCTTATCCCAGTCTTTAGTTAATCTTAACAAAACAGTCAGGAATTGCTTCATTGGATAAGAAATAACTCAAGTTAAGAATAAAAGAAGCCAACAGGGGTTGAAATGGGTTTTGAAAAATCAGGGTGACTGAACAATCTTTTTGATATCTTTGTTTAAGGTTGAAATTACGAAATGCTTATACCTTCCACCTTTAAACCCTATTGAACATCATTGGTCAGCGGAAAAGGGAAAGGCTAGAAATCAGCATCAAGGACTATTTGGGATGATAAAGACAGAAAGTAAAAATACAGAACATAAATGAGCGTAAACGACAGACAATACACCAACGGAGAGATAACCGTTTTCTGGAAACCCTCCAAATGCATTCACGCAACCACCTGCTTCAGGGAACTGATTGAAGTCTTCAATCCCCGGAAACGGCCCTGGGTGAACATGCAGGGAGCTCCAACCGAAAGAATCAAGGAAGTGGTCGACAAGTGTCCCACTCTGGCCATTTATTGGAAATACAACAGCGAAATGACCCCCGAGGAACTTGCCGGTGTTGCTCCGCTTGGGGAGGAAGTTACTCCTGTCGACATGGCAGCCCAACCCAAAGAAGAGGAGGCAGCCGGTGCTAGCATCAGTGTAATGAAAAACGGCCCGCTTCTCGTCGAGGGCGATTTCAAAGTAATTGGCCCCGAAGGCAACGAACTGAAAACCACGATCATGACATCTTTTTGCAGGTGCGGGCATTCCCGGGCACAGCCATTCTGCGACGGAACACATCGGAAGGTGGGGTTTCAGGGG
>CAMAZH010000025.1 GCA_945863035.1 Chitinophaga pinensis
TCCCTTCGACTTGCCGAATGAAACAGCGTATTGCGAAACCTGTGCAGCTGCGGGGAGTCTTTTTTGGAATCACAGGATGTTCAGCATGACATCCGACACTAAATACATGGACGTGTTAGAGACCACACTCTACAACGGATTTCTCTCAGGTGTTTCGCTGGACGGGAGCCGATTTTTCTATCCAAACCCGCTTGAATCAAAAGGAAAATACGAGCGCAGCGAATGGTTCGGGGTTGCTTGCTGCCCCGGTAATATCGCCAGGGTCATTCCATCGATACCCAGGTATATCTACAGTAAAAATGAAAACTCCCTGTTTGTGAACCTGTTTATTGACAGCAAGGCCGAAACCTCCTTTTTCGGAAAAACTTTTAAGCTCGAACAGCAGACAAACTACCCATGGGAAGGAAAAGTCAAAATACTGATTAATTCAGAAGAACCACAACAAATCGCCATCAGAATCAGGATCCCAGGCTGGAGCGCAGATGAATTTCTTCCCGGCGGATTATATAAATATCTTTCCGGAAAGCCAAGCAATTTCTCGGTAACCGTCAATGGCGAAATCACAAAAAGCAGTTCAACGGATGTAATCGTTTTGGATCGAAAATGGGAAAAGGATGATGTGATTGAAATCGAGTTCCCCATGGAGCCAAAATTTGTAATATCCGACGGACGAGTAGAAGGCAATTCGGGCAAAGTTGCAATTGTAAGAGGTCCCCTTGTGTATACCGCTGAAGGGATTGATAACCTCGGAACTGTTCAGAATATCCTCCTTAAAGAAGAAATGTCCCTTTCAAGTTCGTTTGAAGAAGACCTTTTAGACGGGGTAACTGTCATCAACACCGGTAGTTTTCAATTTATCCCATACTATTCATGGGCAAACAGAGGCCTTTCCGACATGCGCGTTTGGCTCCCCTTGGAGAAATAGCCTCTAAAATCTTTCAGGGAAAATTGAATTGAACCTTCTTCGGTAAGTCATTCACTAATACATAAAAAAATGAGACTCCTTCCCGTCTGCCTTTTTCTGTTCATCGCAGGTGCGTTCCAAATTTCAGCCCAAAACGCAATATCGATCTCAAACCCCAAACTAGAGTTAGGCTTTGACCACCGAGGTTTAAAATCAATAATCTCCAAGGATGATGTTTTCAGAGCAAACGGGATCGCTGAAAACAGTCGGTTCGGAGATATCCGGATACGCTATAAAATTGCAGATGGCGACTGGCTTTTCAATTATTCAGGGAGCAGAAAACAAACATCCGACACTTTAAATAACAGGGTTATCTATACCGATTACGAAAAAGGCATGTCTCTTCAAATGAGACAGGAATATACATTGGAGGAAAATTACCTCGATTGGTCGCTTCAGGTGGAAACGAAAATGGAGTTTCCGGTTGTAATCGGAGACCTGATTATACCTTTTAAGTGGAACCAACCAGATGATGACCGACAGATAGACATTTTTGAAGACAGCTTTATAAAACACCATTTTATTTCCGGAGACGGTTCATTTCTATACTTTACAAAGCCATCCGGAAATCCGCCCTTTCTGCTGATCACCACCAAGCGGGGAACCCGATTGGAGTATTTCTCTTCAGCAGAAAACTCAGGTTACCAAGTTCATATTTGTTCGGGTTTGTCAGGTCTGGATGAACAAAGGGGAACATGGAGACAGGAACACACATTTATTAATCTGGATGAGGAAGGTGGAAAAGACTCGAAAAAGGAGTACGGGCTGAAATTTCATTGGGCCAATTCGTACGACGAGATGCGAGCTATCCTGGTTCGCGAAGGCCTTTTCGATTTCAGGGTTGTTCCGGGCATGACACTCCCCTCAAACCTTTCGGCTAAATTCTCACTACATACAACAAACAAAATAGATTCAATTGTTCCCGAATTCCCTGAATACACAGAACTCGAATTTCTGGGTGAAACACTTCCGGAGCATTTGGTCTATTCGGTTCGTTTTAAAAGGCTGGGAGAAAATAAACTTACAATTTACTACAATGGGAGCGAAAAAACCTATCTGGAATTTTTCAGTTCAGAGCCACTGGAAACACTAATTAAAAAGCGGGCTGCCTTTATAACTGGCAATCAACAACATCGGGATTCCAGCAAATGGTACAATGGCCTTTACTCTGTTTATGACATGAAAAACAGTATCTTGCGAGGTCCCGACAATACCGACGGCTTTGATCATTGGTGGGGATACGTACTTGCCTGTGATGACCCGGCACTTTGCAAAGCCCCATATGTTGCAGCCAAGAATGTTTACTTCCCTGATGATAAGGAGATAGAAAGCGTGGAGTATTACCTTGAAAATTTTGTTTGGGGTGGCCTGCAAAGAACAGAAAATGAAACCCCCTACCCTTATGGCATTTACGGTACACCCAACTGGAAAGTATGCAGGGATCCGGAAGCGCGTGCAGGTGTAAACAATTACAATCTGGATAAAATGCATGTCTGGAGATCGTACGACTATCCGCACATGTTCATGCTTTATTACCATATGTACCAGATTGCTAAATTCTATCCGGAGAAAGTGCATTATCTCGATGCAGAGTCTTATCTGGAAAGAGCGTATCAGACTGCACGTGCATATTGGATATATCCTTATGAGATTTTACCCTGGTACGAGACTTACAAAACCGGTTGTTACAATGAACTTGTTGTTCTGGATATCATTAATGCCCTTAAGGAGGAGGGACAAGCTGACAAAGCGGAATTTCTGACCGCAGAGTGGGAGAAAAAAGTCAAGTACTTTGTATATGACGATCCTTACCCCTATGGATCGGAATACAGTATCGACCGCACAGCCTTTGAATCCAGCTATGCACTGGCCAAATACGGAGCCATAACCGACATGCTCCCCGACTCCGCCTTATGGTACGACAAGAATTTCGATAAATGGTATTCCCACCCGGCAGTCTCGAGGCAGAAATCGCGCGAATTTATGCTGACCCAGCATAATGCGGGACTATCGGTTCGGGGTTGGCTCGAACCCAAATATTTCCTGTTGGGCGCTGATGGTTCTGACGAACATTGTTTAAGCTATATGGCTTTGATGGGGGGCTGGTCGATTCTTGACTATGGAAAATTCTTTGCCGACAAGCCCTGGGACTGGCTTCAGCTCGGATATGCATCCTACCTGAGTTCATGGGCACTTATGAACACCGGCACCAAAGAATCCAATTATGGGTTCTGGTATCCGGGGATTGAAAACGACGGGGCAATGGGATGGGCATTTATGTCTGCGAAATATGGGAGAGCCTGGATAAGAAAAGACATACCCAGAGGCGCTTGGAATTATGATGGGGAAGCCGACCTTGGGTTAGGCGCAGCTTTCAGAATGGCGCAAACCGTTTTGTCAGATGACCCCGTTTTTGGATGGGTAGCTTATGGAGGAAGTCTGATTGAAACGAAAAAAGCTTTCTCGGTTATCCCTTTGGACGGTGTACGGACAAAATTTTCATTGATTACGGAGGCAATCCGAATGACTGTTTCTTTAAACCGCGATGCTTTCAAAGATTCTCAGCCGATTCTTGTTTCCAAATCACTCGACAAAGTCTCTTTCACAATTGAAAACACGACAGGAAATCCACATTACACAAGATTGCAAATAGAATCATACCTCGATACCGATTTTACAGTAGTTCTCAATTCCAGGGAAATTCCGCTACTGGCTTCCGGGAACGGATATCTGTATGCGGATTTGTATCTGAAATTGCCCGCGAATTCGGTCGAGATAAAAACATCAATAAAAAAGTAAAACTCAATGGGGCGAAAAACAAGCTTTATTTTCGAGTCTTAAAACCAAAACGGACATTATGAAAGTAATTTCCCTATTCGCTGTAACAACCTTATTTTCAGCAAACAATTAAAATTAATGAATAATTTTTCCATATAAATGACATGAATTTACCTGTGCTGACTAAAATCTTCTAGTTTAAGAATGGAAAAACTTATAAGGATTGTTCATTTTACCTTAACATTGATTTATGAAAACTGCTACGTGTGATTAAAAAATAATACCTAATTATTACTCTAAACCTAAATCTATGAAAAGATTGAATTACGCCTCATGTCGAGGGATTCCTAAACAACTTAAACTTTTTAGTTTGAATACACTTTTATCAGTGTTTCTTCTATTCGTTGGTTCTTCAGTAGTTGCCCAGGAACGGCCGATTACAGGAACTGTTTACGATTCGGAAGGACAAGCGGTAATTGGCGGCACCATAGTTGTAAAGGGAACAACCAGAGGAACCATTACGGATGTTTCCGGAAAGTTCACGATTAACGCCTCCCCAAATGAAACTCTGCTGGTTTCTTTTGTGGGTTTAAAAACTCAGGAAATTCCTGTCGGGGCACAAACAATAATTAATGTTACCTTAACCCAGGAAACCGAGTCGATGGAGGAGGTTGTTGTTGTTGGGTATGGCGTACAGAAGAAAGAATCGGTTGTTGGAGCTATTTCACAAGTCTCCGGAGATAAACTCAAATCGATTAAAATGGGTGGAAGTATGGAGAATAGTCTTCAAGGGAAATTGCCCGGGTTGACGATTATCATGACCGACCCGACGCCAGGTGAGGAAGCTTTGGGTGGCTATTATGCTGCATCTCCTATCCAAATGGCCATCAGGGGTAACTCTTCCATGGGAAGCAACACCCCGCTTATTATTGTTGATGGTGTCGAGAGACCTTTCTCGAACATTGACCCTAATGAGGTTGCTTCGATTTCAATCCTGAAAGATGCTTCCGCAACTGCGGTTTACGGTGTGAAAGGTGCAAACGGAGTTATCATCGTTAATACAAAAAGAGGGCGTACAGGAGCCGTTGAGTTGGATTTCTCCACCTCTCTCTCCGTAAAAACCCCTGTAATGCTTCCTGAATATATGAATGCCTACGAAACAATGCTTTTACGAAACGAAGCATGGGCAAACGACGGCTTATGGAACAAGATTGTTTCGGATGAGGTTCTCGAACATTACAGAACTCAGGATCAACCTTATTTATATCCCGATTTCGACTGGATGGATTACTATTTTGAACCCGGTTTCGATCAGAACTATAACCTGAACGCAAGGGGCGGAAACGATTTTGTTCAGTATTTTGTGTCTTTGGGATTTCTGAATGAAGGAGATGTTTGGGCTGTGGGAAATGATTTCCCTTACGATTACGATAAGAAGAATGCCCACTACTGGCACAAGAGGTATAACTTCAGAAACAATTTGGATTTCAACCTCTCCAAAACAACAAAATTATCCATAAACCTTGGGGGTAACGTTAAGTCATGGGGTAAACCTCAGGACTGGTTCACTCAGGAGCAGTGGTTCGAGCCTGTAACCGTTATGCCCTTCTACCCGCAGGAAGCAATTGAGCAGTATCCCGACAATTTGATACCCTACAACCAAACAGGTGTAAGACCCATGATCAATACCTCACAAGGTGAGGTTAGGCTGCACTGGATTGGTGGCAGAGGTTTTTATCGCAACAAAGCGAACGAACTGAATAATGATATCAGGTTAAACCAGGATTTGGGATTTATTACTCCGGGCTTGACTTCTTCAATTCTTTATTCGTACAACACATCGGTTATTTACCAAAAGGATTACTTTCTACCTGCATACTATGGCTATTACCTTGATCCTGTAACTCAGGAATGGTCGAGGTATAATGCCGGCGCAGCGGAAGATCTTGACACACCCCAACCCCCGCTTCAGGTAAACAATAATGATAACATTTTCCAGGGATGGAGAAGTCATTATTACGAAGGCAATCTATCCTATGTACGGAGTTTCAAAAAACACAATGTTTCCGGAATGGGTGTATTTAGCCGCCGCCAGTCGCGCGGTATTGTCGACTTTCCTCATTATGAGGAAAACTGGGTGGGTAGGGCCACATATAACTTCGACGAAAGATATTTTCTCGAGGGAAGTATAGCCTACACCGGATCCGAGAAATTTGCTCCTGGTCTCCGTTTCGGAACATTCCCTGCATTTGCGGGTGGATGGGTGATTTCTAACGAGGCGTTTTTTGAAGCCCTCAAAGAGAAAATCAATCTGATGAAATTCAGGTATTCATATGGTAAGGTCGGCAGCGATGCAGGTATAGATCGTTGGTTATACTCATCCGAGTTTACTGGTGGGGCCGGAGGTGTAAGCTTTGGTTTCCCGAATGTGAATTACCCTTTCATTCAGGAAGGTACTATTCCTGTTCTTGACGCAACATGGGAAACCGCTCTTAAACAGAACGTCGGGATGGAACTGGGCTTTTTCCAAAACCTCTTCACGCTGACCGTTGACCTATTTAACGAAACCAGGGAAAACGTTTTACAGTCAAGAAGACGTGTTCCCTCCTGGGTTGGGGTTTCAGCTATACAAGGGAATATCGGTTCGATAAAAAGCCAGGGTGTGGAAATCGAGCTCGGAATTACCAAGTACATTGGCAACAACGCATATTTCATGGCCAATGGGAACATTTCAGCATCAGAAAACAGGGTTCTTTATTATGATGAGCCGGAAGGAATGCCTTTTAACCTGAAAGCGGAAGGAAAACCAGTTGATATCGCAAGATTGATGGATTCCTACACTCCAACTACAGGAATTGTCCATACCGGATTTTATCAGGATTTTGACGAACTGTTTATATGGCCTACTGCTGCTGGTGGAAACCCAATTGTCGGGGATTTGAAATTCCTCGATTTCAATGGCGATGGCAACGTGGATGCACAGGATCGGGTTGTGGCAAAAGATCCCTCTACCCCCAATGTAACATGGAATCTACAATTGGGTGGCGGATTTAAAAAACTTTCATTTGATGTCAGTTTTTATGGTATCAGTGCTACTCAAAGGCCTTTGCGCCAGGGTGGGATGTTTTATCTGTATCCCTTCAGTCAGAACAAGGATAACGCATTCACAGCTCATGCAAACCATTGGACTCCTGATAACACAAATCCGGAATTCCCCTCTGTACATGCTGTTGCAGATAACCAGTACAACTACCAGATTAGCGATTTCTCTATGATTGCCGGTAAGTATGTCCGCTTGAGAAATGCCAGGGTCAATTACAATTTGGACCTGAACGCCATGAAAAAAGTTGGCGTTTCGAAACTCGAACTGAGTTTGATCGGCACAAACCTTTGGACTTGGAAAGAACTGGGTTGGGGCGGTGATCCTGAAGGTTTTAACATGGGCGTTGACTTTGGTGCGTATCCACAGCTTAAGCGTTTCACTTTGGAAATCCGGGCAACATTCTAACGATAAAAAATATTAACATGAAAAAGATATTATTATTTCTATCATTTGTGATAGTTCTCGGGGGGTGCGAAGAGTACCTCGACAAGATAGAGGACTCTGCCGGTATGACCGGGGAAGACGTTTACACTGACTATTTGAATTTCCGGAAATTTGAAGACCGGATGTATAAGGATATGCACAATTATTTAAGTGCAGGCGATTACACATTTATTGCAGCCTTGTGTGATGAAGGCTTTCTCGGACCGGGTTGGGAAACCATGCCCACGGCTCAGAAAGGTGACTGGATCAGATCATACACCACAGGACAGGCTCTACAGTTTTATGGTGTGTGGAGATCGTGGGAAAGCATCCGTATTGCCAATCTTTCCCTTGAGAATCTGCACAGGCTCAAGAATGCCACGGAACAGGAAACCAATGAACTCAAAGGTCAGGCTCATTTCATGCGTGCCTGGTATTATTACGAGTTCTTAAAGAGACAGGGTGGTTTGCCTTATGTGACTTTCTCATTCAAGGGAAGCGACAATTTCGCACTGCCCAGGCTCAGTTTTCATGAAACAGCACTGTTAATTGCTGCCGATTGCGACACCGCAGCAGCGCTGTTGCCAGAAAGATGGGATATCCAAAACATGGGAAGGCCTGAAAAAGGCGCCGCCATGGCGGTCAAAGCCTCTGCACTGTTATATAGCGCAAGCCCGACCAACAACCCCGAAAACGATCCCGCTAAATGGAAACTGGCAGCGGAAGCTTCATGGAACCTTTTAAGCACCTTGGGACCCGAAGGGAACGGCCGATACAAACTTCTTGAATCGAATGGAACCGACGAGGTTTCTTATATGATCCCCACTGCAGACGATACTACCTATCAGACGGTTAGTTTCCCCAGTGGATACGACAGCATATTTTTATACCTTCCTTACCACGACGAGATCATCTGGGAAAATTACCCTGCCATCAACGACGGGGGTTTGTATTCGGTATATACTGTTCCTAGCATCTCGAATGCAGGCGTTATCCAGGGATTCACACCATCTGCGAATTTCATTGATCAATACGAGACAGGTAACGGACTGGCTATTGGGGACGATCCCTCCTTCAATTCTCAAAACCCCTATGTAAACAGGGATCCGAGATTCTATCATTCCATATTGTTTAATGGAGAAAGGTGGACAAGCAAAACCGACAAATACCTGGAACTTTATGAAGGGGGCTCCGAAAGGAAAGCAACTCCATACAATGCGTATTCCGGATATATGGCACGCAAATTCTGGGGCAGAAATGTCGACCAATGGTCAGGTTCCCGTTCCCCTTACAATCACGTGATTTACTTCCGCCTTGCCGACATCCTGCTTCAGTACGCAGAAGCTGCCAATGAACTTGGTGGTCCAAACTACACTCTTCCGGGAGCAAGCATGAGCGCCGTTGATGCGCTCAATGAGGTAAGAAGACGCGTGAAAATGCCGGAGGTAAATTCAAGATACCTTTCCAGCACGGCTGCATTAAGAGAAAGAATTAAAAATGAAAGAGCTGTTGAACTCTTCCTTGAAGGCAGTCGGTTTTTCGACCTTTCCCGTTGGGGCGATGCTCACAAAATGGAACACAAGCAGCTTTTTGCAGATGAGTTTACCTTAAACCCAACAGCCCCAACCGGCTATAACATCAATCGCGCTTCCATTCCATTTGCAACCTATACCTTCGAACAGAAGCATTACAGATGGCCAATACCCTTGAAAGATGCATTAATGTTCAAAGAGTTTAAACAAAACCCGGGATGGTAAGCCCTTTCGCATAACGGCAATTACTATATAATTATGAAACCTCCATTTAACAGTATCCTTAAATTGAAAAATAAGAGTCCATTAAATGGAGGTTCCATCATCCCACTAAAAAATAATTATATGATGAAAAATAGATTGAGAAAAAACATATTGATATTCTGCGCTGCACTGGGAGTTTTCAGCTTTACTGCAGTTCAGGCTCAGCAAGATGAGATATCAACTACAACCACCACGGCTCAGGTTCTGGACGAATCAGGCATGCCGGTACCATCAGTGTTTGTTATTTCTTTCGTCGCTAACGACAAAGTATTAACCGATGCTGAGGGTAACTTTTCCATTAAGGTAGCCTCGCGCTCCCGGGATCAGATTGTAATCGATGAACCCGGATATGAAATCAACATTACCGAAACGATTGGCGGAACTATTGCGGAAAAATCGCTTACACTTAAAAAAGTAAACCTTTTCGACAAACGCGAGATTTCACTGCCCTATCAGCCCTTTAATAATAATCGCAATGTATCGTCGGTAAACATTATTACCGGGGAAGAATTGGCTTCACATCCTTCAACCTCATTTCTCGAGGCACTCGCGGGACGTCTTCCCGGATTGGATGTGCGCACCATGAACACTGCACCGGGTCATGAATCGGTTTACGCTTCAATTCGCGGAGTCAGCGCTTCCATTTATATTGATGGTATCATGAGGGACCCTTCCGATCTTTCGGTTTTTGAAGTCGAAACGGTACAGGTTATTAAAGATTTATCCGGCAGAGCAATGTTGGGTATATCAGGAGTAAACCCTGTAATCTGGATAACCACAAAAAAAGGTGTGAACTTTAATAAAGAGGTTAAAGTAAGTGCAGAATACGGATTCAGCTCTCCAACCTCACTTCCTGGTTATCTGGATTCGTATCAGTATGCTTCTCTATATAACGAGGCGCTTCAGAATGATGGTCAGCTTCCATTATATACGCAGGAAGAACTTGACGCATACAGGGATGGGACCAATCCCCTGTTTTACCCAAACATCGACTATTATGGGAGGTATGTAAAAACCTCAACTCCCCTGAGGAGAGTAAACGTCAATTTTAGCGGGGGAGATGAGAGAGTCAACTACTTTTCCCTACTCGATTATGTTGGATCCGATGGTCTTGAATCAATAGGTGAACAGACAAAATCAGACCGATTCAAATTAAGGGGGAATGCAAACATCAAATTAACCGACTTCATTCAAATGAACGTTAACCTTTCCGGAACTTATGGTAAATCAAGGTATCCGAACGAAGGAGGTAGCGCTGGTCATTTCAACATGTTTGATGTCCTTTCAAGCTATCCTTCCAATGCGCACGCAATGAATTACAAAGATTCACTTCTCCTTATCAGCGACGATTACGGAACCAACATGGAGAATGAACTCTTGCACAGCGGATATGCGATAGGCGTGGATTTGAACACTCAAAACAGTGCCAGTCTTTTAATAGACCTGAACGATGTTTTGGAAGGACTTACTTTCTCAGGAACTGCCTCCTTTGATATCTATAGCAATATTACCACAAACAAAGGTGGAACCTCTGCATTGTACCGTCTTTTGGCCGACACTACCTTTCAGCGAATCCAGGAAGAAGTAATTGAACCGACTTTAAGCCAGGGATTCGATGACTTTCTCAGAAGAACCGTTGGATACCTGCAGTTTAATTACGATCGTGTATTTAACAAACACGCCATCACGATGAACGCTACCTATTATCAGGGTCTGGTTGAGAGCAGAAGCACATCGCCGAATTATCAGCCTGCAAAAATGCAGGATCTCTCCTACAGAGCCAATTATGTTTATGACGAAAAGTACATACTTCAGCTCGACTTGTCGTATTCGGGTAGCATGAAGCTCCCAGTGGGTAAGCAATTTAATCTATACCCAACGGTTGGAGCTGCATGGGTTGCCAGCAAAGAGTCGTTTTTAAGCAATGTTTCAGCTATTGACTATTTGAAAGTTTATACTTCGCTGGGAGTTATGGGGAATGACAATTTCTCACTTTCAGGATACAATCCATATTATCTCTCGAGAACCCTTTGGTATGATGCAGGAGACTGGCAGTCAGGAATTCAGGGAAGCAAAGGAAGCGTGGTAAATGTGTACAATATCCAGCAGGCTGGAAGTTCCAACTTCACTCTCCCGAAAAGAAGCTATATGAATATTGGCGCACAGGCTGATTTATACAAAAAACTTCTTTCTGTTGAACTGAATTACTTCTACCAGAAAGATTATGATCATATCTCCCAAAAGAGCAGTTCTACTCCTTCTTTATATGGAACAGAAGGATTTCTGCCCGCCACAAACTTTGGAGCCAACAACAAATGGGGTCTCGATGGTATGGTTAGCCACTCGAACAAAGTAGGCGATTTCCAATACAGCCTTGGCGTCAACATGATGTACATAAGAGGTAAAGAACTTATAGTTGACGAACCTGTTGCTCAGGAAGAATATAGAAAGAGAGCCAATAAAGACTCCGACCTTATCTGGATGTATGAAGCTGATGGTCTTTACCAATCACAGACTGAAATCGACAACAGCACCGTTACTCAGAGTTGGGGAACGGTGAAACCCGGAGACATCCGCTATGTCGACTACAATATTGACGGAACAATCGATGAAAAGGATATTCATACCACTGAAGCTCATTTTCCACGAATATCTTATGGCATTAATCTTTCAGCCAACTATAAAGGTATTGGGGTATTCATCCTTGGGCAAGGTATCGCTGATGGAGAAACAATTCTTTCAGACCCGAAATATTTTTGGGTCAATGGTTCCAACCAGAATTATTCCGAGGTGATGCTTGACCGTTGGCCTAACACCAACGATTATCCCCGCCTGACTACACAGTCGCAGAACAATTACCAGACGTCATCCTTTTGGTTGGCAAATGCAGCCTACTTCAGACTAAAAAATGTGGAGGTGAGTTACACCCTGCCAAGAACCCTTACCCAAAAAGTAGGTGCAAGGGACGTCAAGTTGTTTGCCCGTGGAACAAACCTATTGGTAATGTCGGAATTGAGCAAGTATAACATCAATCCTGAAAATAGCTATGCAGGCGTATGGACCTACCCAATGCTTAAGTCGTACACATTTGGGGTTTCTTGCAAGTTTTAATTTTATAAAAAGCAGAATTATGAAACGAATACTATTATTATTCATACCGGTTGTGCTGTTCTCCGCATGTGAATTTATGGAGCCCATGCCGATACAGGATCAGACTACTGAGGATTTATGGAGCCATGCAACCTATGGCGAAGGAATCCTGACAACGGCTTATGCCCGACTCCAGAATTCCTATCCGGTTAACATGGATTATTACACCGACAATGCAGTTCCTTCGCAGCCGGGTTTAAATAAACTTGCACTTGGAAGCTGGACTATTGAAAACAATCCGATTGGAGATTGGGACAACAGTTACAACAGCATCAAATACCTGAATATTTTCATTGATCATGGGACAACTCTTACATATAGTGTTTCCGATCAGGTGAAAGACTCCATTCTCAAAGCAAACCGCATGGGTGAGGCTTATTTCCTGAGGGCATGGTACCAGTGGCAGTTGCTTAAGAACTATGCCGGATATTCCACTAATGGGACAGAAGCATTGGGTTTTCCAATTGTTACAACAGTTCTTGAACAGGGCGATGATCTGGATTTGCCCAGAAACACCTACGAGGAATGCGTTACTCAGATTGTTAGCGACTGCGACAAGGCCATTGCTATTCTTCCCTTAATGTATAATCAGGGTACCGACCCTTACCTCGGATTAAGAAGCAGAGGTCGTGCATCCGGATTAGGCGCAATGGCATTGAAGGCCACTGTTTACCTGAATGCAGCAAGCCCCGCTTATGGGAGCTCAAGTCAGGCACTCTGGCAACGTGCTGCCGTCGCAGCTGCTGAGGCAATTCAGGCTTCTGGTGGTCTTCTGGATCTTGCTGATTATGCCAACTTCAACACCGCAGGAAGCTTTGACAATATTTGGATACAGCCTACCTACCTGGGACGCGGTGAGGAAATGAGTTTTTACCCTCCCTCACTTTATGGTGCGGGTTTATGCAACCCTTCACAGAACCTTGTAAACGCATTCCCGGCAATTGATGGATATCCCATCGACCGTAGCAGTAATTATGACGCGAACAATCCTTACCTGAATCGTGACCCAAGGTTTTACCGTTTTATTTTCTTCAACGAGGATAATTACAACAGTACAATTATCCAAACTCAGGAAGGCGGGGCCGACAGTCCGGGCGGATTGAACCAGCAGGGAACACGAACAGGTTATTACCTGAAAAAATTAACCAGCAAGAAAGTACGTCTCAAACCCGGCTCTATGAATACAGATGTGAAATTCTACGTCTATCTGGGAAAAACCGAACTCTATCTAAACTTTGCCGAGGCCGCAAATAAAGCGTTAGGACCCAACGACGCTTCACTGGGCTTTTCTGCTGTCGATGTAATGAAAACAATCAGGAAAAGAGCAGGCATTGATTCCGATGCTGCAGCTGAAGGTTATGACGATCAGTACCTGACGGAGCAAGCGGGTGCAGGTGCAGACGCTTTTAACGAATTCATTCTCGAGACAAGAAGACTGGAACTTTGCTTTGAAGGCTTCCGCTTCTGGGATATACGCAGGCTTAACCTCCCGATGAACCATACCGTAAAGGGTGTTAAAATTACCGGAACAACCGGAGCTTTTACTTATCAATATGTTGATGTGGAAAATCACAGTTTCCAGGAATACATGAGATATGTCCCGGTTCCATATTCCCAAACCCTGATTATGGATAATTTGGAGCAGAATAGTGGCTGGTAATGTTTACCGTTTAATAGATTATTTTAAAAAGAAAATTATGAAAAAGATATTAATATTCTTTCTGATTGCAGGCTTACTCAACAGTTGCTACGACGATTTCAGGCTCGATTATGAGCACTCCACTGTTGCTTTTTCATACGTGACAGGAGGTTCTAACCAACCTGGCGTTTTATGGAGATCGGTTGTTAAAGATGAAGGCCTGAGGTTGGATGTGGGGATTTACCTCGCTGGCATCCTTGAAAACGGAGAAGAGCGCTGGGCTGATTATGAGATCGACCCCACCCTGCTTACCGGGACCTCCTACACACTGATGCCCGACGATTATTACACCTTGAGTAACGAGAGCAAGTTCATTATTCCCAGCGGTAAATTAATCGGCAGAGTAACAGTAAGTCTTGATTCGGCAAAATTCGTGAATGACACGCTTGCCAAATCCCCGACTTATGCAATTCCTTTTCGCCTGACCGCAACATCGGAAGACTCTATCCTTTCGACTCAGAGCACTCAAATTGTGGTTATTAAATACATTAATCACTATGAAGGCTTTTACGAACAGAAGGGTATTTTCGAAACTTTCAGCCCCGATGGCAGCAAACTGAATGCTAGTTCCATAGATAATGTTTTACTGACAACCACGGTGCTCCTGGATACCATTGAAACCAATGGCTCCATGAACCTGATTGGACAGGATTACAAAATGAAACTGACAGTGAATAGTGACAATTCGGTTTCCTTTGCATACAGCCCGAATTTAAGTAACGACAACGCCCCGAAAAATCTGGGACTTGATGCAACCCCAACAACATCTTCTGTTTCGACTTGGGAGGATATCAATGGTATTAATGATGGCTATCAGCCTACAAGCTCCGAGGATAAAGGTGTTACTGCTTATGGTAACTGGCCTAATGCGGAAACCTGGAATTGGGTTCAATATGATTTACCTTCCGTATTCTATCTGAACAAATCGGATGTTTACTGGTGGACCGATTTAGGCGGGATTCTGATTCCTTACAACACCTACGTTGAATATTGGGATGTTGACAACGAACAATGGCGCATTCTTGAAAATCCGGTTGTTAATGGAGTCAGCATCTCAGCTCAGGATTATGGCAATATGGACACCCTTGTATTCAATGGGGAGAACCCCACATCGGGAGTTGACGCCAACAAATGGAACATCACAACTTTCGACCCGGTTTTAACCAACAAGATAAGATTGCACTTTATCGCAACCGAATCCCAGGGGATCCTTGAGTGGCAGATTTGGGGCGTACCGGCTTCCTCCGGATTGGAAATGACCCAAATTGAAAGTATCACTCCAAATGGAGCCAATACTTACAATCCTGAAACAAAAACGTTTACACTAAATTATAAGGTTGATTACACTTATGAGAATTATCATACCAACGTATCCACAACCTTAAAATGGAGAAACAGAATACGCGACGGTGTCAACGAATGGAGAGTTGAATAAATAAAGCAATTAAACGATTTCTCAGCCAAACATACAGAAGTCCTGGAAGTACTCGGTAATTTGACTGTTTAAATTTGCAAGTGGTTTGTGGTTAATAAATAGTAGTTAGTTCGGGATTAGTTTGATGAAGGGAAAGGTAATAGCCTTTCCCTTCATATTTAACAAGCAATTAAAATGAACAGGCGCGACATTATCAAGTTAGTACTTGAGGGGAAGAAGCCCCCATACACCCCGTGGTCGTTCAAATACACTTTGGAAGCCAAAAAGCTGCTTCAGCAACATTACAACACTGAAGATCTTGATGTTGTCCTCCACAACCATATCTTAATGCTCGGAAGCGATATCGGTTTCTTCACCAGTATCGGGAATAATCTGTATCAGGATGTTTTTGGCGCGATATGGGACCGCAGTATTGATAAAGACATTGGCAATATTGCCGGATGTGTTTTGGGTGAACCCTCTCTTGAAAATTACAGTTTCCCTGATCCCCTTGATAATAGGTTTTTCGCCGACATAGAAGAATCAATTGAGGCAAAACCGGATATGTTCAGGCTTTTCCAGATTGGCTTCTCGTTATATGAGCGCGCATGGACCTTGCGAGGCATGGAGAATCTGCTTATGGACTTCATGCTTAATCCCGGTTTCGTGCACGAACTGCTATCTGCCATTGCTGATTATAACATTGCACAATTACAGGAAGCGATGAGATATGATATCGACGCCGTTTATTTTGGCGACGATTGGGGCCAACAACACGGATTAATTATGGGCTACGACACATGGAAGGAATTCATCTACCCACAGCTTAAAAGAATGTACAAGGCTGTTCATGACGGGGGAAAATACGTTTTCATCCATTCCTGCGGTGATGTCGACGAACTCTTTGATGATCTCATCGAAATTGGGGTGAATTGTTTTAACCCTTTCCAACCGGAAGTAATGGATGTAACTGCTTTAATGGCAAAATACAATGGGCGACTCACTTTTCACGGAGGTTTATCCATGCAAAAAACACTTCCGTTTGGAACCCCGGAGGAAGTCTGTGTTGAAACGGAAAAACTAATTAAAGCTGGACTGGAGGGTTCCTTCATTCTTTCACCCTCGCATGCCATTGAAGGCGATACTCCATTGAAAAACATGTTGACATTCATAAACTTAGCCAAGTCTCAAATCACAGGAACCTGATTCACTAAAAAAATCTTCCGTAAAAGATAAAGAAATAAATACATGGAAAAATCAACTGGCATCAATACCAAATATGTTCTTTTTCTTGCACTTGTTTCTGCAATGGGAGGATTACTCTTTGGCTACGACTGGGTTGTAATAGGAGGTGCGAAACCATTCTACGAGCGCTTTTTCGGCATCACCTCATCGGCAACCTTTCAGGGCCTCGCAATGAGCAGCGCTCTTTTTGGTTGTCTCATTGGAGCAGCCTTCTCAGGATATTTTACAGATAAATACGGGAGGAAAATCCCTCTTTTGTTTGCCGCCTTCCTTTTTATTTTCACATCCATTGGTACGGGTGCTTTCAACTCATTTGCTGTATTCATGACCTTCAGAGTACTCGGGGGAGTTGCAATTGGTATTGCCTCCAATATCTCACCGGTTTATATTGCCGAGATAGCACCTGCCCATATGCGGGGAAAACTTGTTGCCATAAACCAGTTGACAATTGCAATTGGAGTTCTGGGAGCGCAACTCACCAATATGTTTATCGCTGAGCCTGTGGCCTTGGGCGCAACGGATGCGATGATCGCAGGCTCCTGGAACGGGCAGATGGGATGGCGTTGGATGTTCTGGGCCTGCAGCGTCCCTGCAAGCATTTTCTTTGTGCTGATGTGGCTTGTGCCTGAAAGTCCGAGATGGCTCGCACAAGCAGGCAATATAGACAAATCGTTCAAGATTTTTCAGAGAATTGGAGGAACCGATTACGCGAAACAGGAAACTGATGAAATCATCAAATCCGTGAAAAAGACCAATGGATCCGACCCACGCGTTACACTCTCCTATTTGTTCTCAAAAAAACTAGCCCCTGTTATCATTTTGGGAATTGTGTTGGCAGTGTTTCAGCAATGGTGCGGTATAAATGTGATTTTCAACTATGCTGAAGAAGTATTCGCTGCTGCAGGTTATGGAATCTCAAGCACTCTGTTCAACATTGTGCTCACCGGTAGCGTCAGTCTCATATTCACAGTGTTTTCAATGTTCCTGGTTGACCGGTGGGGGCGAAAAGCACTTATGCTTACCGGTGCTGGAGGACTTGCAATCGTTTACACAATAATTTCAACCGGTTATTATCTGGAGATAAAAGGCCCTTTCATGCTTTTTTGGATGGTGGTCGCAATTAGTGTTTATTGTCTTACTTTGGCTCCGATAACCTGGGTTCTATTGTCTGAAATATTCCCAAACAAAGTCAGGGGTCAGGCCATGTCGGTCGCCACCTTTGCACTTTGGCTATCCTGCGCCATTCTGACGATTACATTCCCTTTCTTGAACAAGGGATTAGGCACATCAGGAACTTTTGTGGTTTATGCCATAATCTGCGTGCTGGGTTTTTTCTACATTTTGAAAAAGCTTCCTGAAACCAAAGGCAAATCCCTTGAGCAGATAGAAAAAGAACTTACAGGCAGCTTGCTTTCTTAAAAGGGAGAGGCATCAGAATAGAATTCCATAATATGGTCGTTATATCCAATGGAATTCACTGGAGAACCGAGAAAAGCGAAAAAGCTTTAATCCTATGCAGTAGAGAATGATTTTTAATGACAACAATTCAAATTAATATACCATCAAAACCGATTCTTATGAAGACTAATAAAAAATCACTTCCCATTCGAGGGTTAATTCTTTTAAGCCTCCTGTTAACAAGCCTTTCATGCAATCAGGTAAAAGAGTCCCAACCCCTCAGCGGATCCAATTGGGGCGTTATCCCAAATTCATCTGTAGAGAACGTTGATTATTCCGTTGTTAAAGATTGGCAATCGCCCAATGACCGGAATGCCGCCACACACTTTTACAGCAAAACAGCCCATGATGGCACAAAAAGCCTCCTGATTCATTCCGATCTGCCAAAGTTTGGAGTATGGAGCACAAAGGTAAATGTCAAACCTTGGTCGAAATACAAATTCACCGGCTGGATAAAAACCGAAAACCTTCTAAACACCGACGGTGAAGGTGCAGGCTTCAATCTTGCACCCGTTTCGGAAGAGTATACCGGATATCTGGGCACAAACGATTGGACAAGGGTTACCCGGGAGTTTGAAACCGGAAACGAGGACTGCTTGGTTCTGGAGTGCGTTTTTAACCGGGGAGGTTTATCAACCGGGAGAGTATGGTTCGACGAAATGAGTCTGGAACTGATTTCTTCAGAAAAAATCATAACATCCATAACTGTTGATGCCGCGATCGAAAAAGAACCTATGTCGGAATATATCTACGGACAATTTATCGAGCATCTGGGAAAATGCATTTATGGCGGGATATGGGCCGAAATGATCGACGACCGGAAATTCTGGTATTCGCCCAATGAGCGGATGTCGCCCTGGAAAATCGAAGGGAACAAGGAACAGATTGAAATGGATAAAACCAATTCGTTTGTTGGTGAACAGACCCCTGTATTCATTTGCGAAAAAGACAAAACGGTCTCTCTCAGACAGGACGGTTTGGGATTACGGAAAGACATAACTTATAGTGGCCGAATTATTCTGAAAACTTCAGGATCCATTGATGCGGTAAAAATCCGGCTAATCAATGGCGATAACAAGGAGGCAATTGCTGAAACCATTATTCGCGATTTAAAAAAGGATTATACCACCTACCCTCTTGCTTTTGCATCAAACCTTTTTACACATAACGCCTCCCTGCAAATCATACCTGAAGGTAAGGGCAAAGTGTGGCTGGGAACCATCTCTTTAATGCCGGATGATAACATCGAAGGCTTCAGGGCTGATGTCATGGAATTGCTCAAAGGCCTCAACTCCCCCGTGTACCGCTGGCCGGGAGGAAATTTTGTAAGCGGTTACGATTGGAAGGATGGGATTGGTGACCCAGACAAACGTCCGCCCAGAAAAAATCCGGCATGGAGCGGCGTTGAACATAACGATGTGGGTATTCATGAATTCATGAAGTTTTGCGAACTGTTGGATACTGAACCGTATATTGCTGTAAACGCGGGTTTGGGCGGTGCCGAAGAGGCCAGGAAAGAAGTTGAGTATTGCAATGGGAGTTCAGAAACCCCAATGGGTAAATGGAGAACGAAGAACGGGCACACCAACTCCTGGAATGTTAAATGGTGGGGAGTTGGAAACGAAATGTACGGTTCATGGCAGCTTGGACATATGTCAACTGAGGCGTTTGCCGAAAAACATAACCAGTTTGCGGATGCCATGCTATCAGCCGATACAGGAATCATTCTTGTTGCAGTGGGTGATCCCGGTCGATGGAATGAAATGATTCTGGCGAATTGCTCCGACAAGATGGACTATATCAGTGAACATTTCTATCGTCAGGACTGGCATGGTGGCGGTTTGAGAACACATATCAAGCAAATTCCCGAGGCAATATCCGAAAGGGCTGAAATACACAGGGGCTACAGAAAAGATATTCCTGCACTTGAAGGCAAGGATATTAAGATATGCATGGACGAATGGAACTATTGGTACGGGCCGGATATTTATGGCGAATTGGGAACCCGATACTTTCTCCGCGACGGGCTTGGCGTTGCTGCGGGATTAAACGAGTTC
This sequence comes from Chitinophaga pinensis, assembly GCA_945863035.1. Classification (GTDB taxonomy): domain Bacteria; phylum Bacteroidota; class Bacteroidia; order Bacteroidales; genus JACJXF01. The sequence goes on from CAMAZH010000025.1 coordinate 20,088, forward strand.
TCCAAAAACTCCGACATGATATACATGGCTAACTATGCCCAAACGGTAAATGTAATAGGCTGCATCAAAACAAATACCACTCACTCCGTTTACGATGCAACCGGTCAGGCTTTGAAGTTGTACAGAGAAAAATTCGGAACAATCCCTGTGGATATCTCAGGGGAGACGCGTCCGTTTAATATTGGGGCAAGCCTTACGGCAGACCGGAAAACGCTTGTAGTTGCCATCGTAAACCCATCCTGGGAAATCCGGGAATTCGATCTGGATTTGAAAGGCTTTGATTTTGGATCAGAGCTGGAGGTTTATACCCTCACTGGCCCTGACGACATGGCCCATAACGAGCCAGGAAGAGAGGAAGCCGTAGTGATCGGAGGACCTTTCACACAAAAAGCAGACGGGCGTTACAGTGTCGATCCTTTCAGTGTAAGCCTTTTCAGATTCCCTGTTAAATAAGCAGAACAAAAACATGTGATTCCAACTTTTAAAATTATATCCAATGAGCAAAAAGTATAATCTCCGGATTTTACCAATCCTAACAATTGTATTTGCAATCTTTTCATCCTTGCATTCTCAAGTGCCTCTGAAATCAAATATCCTGATTGATCTACAGGAGGAAAAAGCTCCTGTGTCCAAAGGTCTCTCTGGTATCTTTATGGAAGAGATAAGTTATGCATTCGACGGAGGCATTTACGCTGAGCTGATCCGAAACAGAAGTTTTGAAGAGGGAATTCTTCCTCCGGGGATGAAGATCGTGGAAAATGAAGACGGAAGTCTCAGAATGGAGCTTGAAAAACTGCCTGCAGGAGTGCCCCTTGAAAATTATAACATGCCCTGGCCATGGAACGGTAACTGCGGCTGGGATCCCGAACGGGCATTGATTGGCTGGTCGCTCAGGCAAGACGGGCAAGCAACAGCTATGGAACTTACCGATAAGCATCCGATGAATGAGGCCTCAAGCCTCTCCCTCGAATTGAAAATCAATGAGAACGATCGGGAACAAAGAACCGTGTCGCTTATTAACAGCGGATATTGGGGAATTAGAGTTGACAAGGGGACTGGCTACAAACTTAAGTTTTACCTGAGAGCCGGCACATTCAAGGGCGATATCTCTGTTTCTCTGGAAGATGCGAACGGAAGCAGTTTAGCCACACATAAATTCAACCCTGCCAATTCCTCCCTGTCGGAAGAGTGGGTTAAATACACAGCTGATCTGATTGCTGAGGGCTCAAGCCCATACGCACGACTCGCAATCACCTTCAATGGTAGTGGAAGCCTTCAGATTGATTGGGTTTCGTTGTTCCCTCCCACTTACAAAAACAGGGAAAACGGTTTGCGCATCGAACTTGCAAAATATCTGGAGGATCTCAAACCTGATTTCGTACGTTATCCGGGCGGGTGCTATGTTCAGGGACTTTCCTGGGAATCGGCTCCCGACTGGAGGAAGATGGTTTGCCCTCCGGAAGAAAGACCTGGCATGTGGGGCTATTGGAAATACCGGTCCACCGACGGATTCGGCTACCACGAGTTTCTGGAGTTCTGTGAAGATATTAATGCCGATGCGATGTATGTTTCTTTTGCCGGCATGACCGTGCACCCCGATAATAACTGGCCCATCGAAGAGATCGACACTATTATCCAGCAAACTATCGACGCCATAGAATATGCCCTGGGCCCAACTGATTCCAAATGGGGTTCTGTGCGTGCCAAAATGGGCCATCCAAAGCCATTCCCCTTAAAATATGTGGAGATTGGTAATGAACACCCGGTAGCAGTTTATGGCGATTATTATGTGAAGTTCCGGGAGGCAATAAAAGCCAAATACCCCGATATTACTGTAATTATGAGCATGTATTGGAGCGGATTGAATCATGCCGCCATCAAACAGGCTGGCGATGAGAATATCGATATCGTTGACGAGCATGCATACCGCAATGCGGATTGGATCAGGTCTAATTATGACTATTTCGACAAATACAAACGCAAACCCTGGAAAGTGTATGTTGGCGAATACGCGTCGCATCACAACGAAGGGAATCTTTATGCCGCATTGAGCGATGCCTCATACCTTATGATGATGGAGCGTAACGGCGACCTCGTGACCATGGCAAGCTATGCACCTCTGTTTGTAAACGTGAACGAAAAAAGCTGGGGAATCAATCTGATTGAATTCGATGCTGCAAGAAGCTTCGCCCACACCTCATACTACGTTCAAAAGGTGTTTAACGAAAACCGCCCTGATGTGGATCTTAAAATCGAAACGGATTTAACACCACTGCCCGACAAAAACACCCCGGTTATGACAGGGAAGTTTGGCCTGGGATCATTCAAAACCTCCTGTGAATTCAAGGATCTGAAGATCTATAACGACAAGGGCGAGCTTGTGTTCAGCGATGCATTCGAATCTCTCGAAAACTGGCAGATACCGGGTGAGGGGGATTGGAAAGCGGAAAATGGTGTTTTGAAGCAGGAGGACTCAAAATTGTTCCCGAGCAAAATTCTGTTGAACAACCTCAATCTAAGCACAGGGAAAGTTACTCTTAAAGCCAAACGCGTGGAAGGTGAAGAGGGATTTGTTCTGTTTTTCAATGTGAATGGGGATAACCGTTTTATGTTCTGCAATTATGGGGCTGCCGGAAATAAATTCTCGGCCATACAATCCTGGGGCAATCCTGAAAATTATGCGGTAAAGGAAAAATCCAGCACTCAAGGCGAAATAGAATCAGACCGGTGGTACGACCTTACTCTCATCCTTGATAAACATACCGCTGAAATGTACCTCGATGGAGTTAAGGTATCCGACGCATCCGTTGAACCCCTTATGAGTTTTATAACTTCCGCTGGCTATGAGAGAGAAAGTAAAAACATGATCCTCAAGGCTGTAAATTACAATTCGGAGCCTGTTCATGCAACGGTGAGACTCAACGGGGTAAGTAAGGTGGGGAAAAAAGGAAAACACATTGTATTGAGTTCAGAGAAATATACTGATGAGAACAGTCTCGACAGCCCGCTGAAAATTTTGCCTGAAGAGCGCGTCCTCAACAATTGCTCGAAAGAATTCACGGTTGTTCTTGAGCCGTATTCCGTGAACCTCATAAAGGTTCCTGTTACCAAAAAGAAAAATAAATAATCTCGAATCAGCCCAAACAAATCATCAAAACATACAGGCCATGAAAAAAACCAAATCCTTCGCTTACTATCTGGTAGCCATGCTTCTTATCGGAGCCTGCCAGACTTCCGGTGATGCGGATGTGAAAAAGAATCTGGCTGTTATAGCCGAACCGGCAGGATCGTTTCGCTATGGCAATAATGCCGCAGCTTTAAACGACGGACTTACCCCCACCGACTCGATCACCTGGCGTCCGCGCAGAGACAGGCGCCGCCAGGGCTCTCCTGTTCAATGGGTTGAATACACCTGGAAACAGCCGGTTAAAACGAATTCTATCGATGTGTTCTTCTGGGATTTCAACGAGGTAATTCCCCTGCCGGAGTCATACAAAATTAAATATTGGAACGGCAATGAGTTTGTTGATGTGGAAAATGCTCAAGGCCTTGAATTGAAGAACGGCGAATTCAACAAGACCAGCTTTGATACAGTCGAAACAACAATCCTTAGGCTCGAAGTCGATTCCGCATTTGTTTTCCAGGCAAACACAATCGAATGGGTAGTATACCCCGCCAACAACTCAGATCCCTACCCCCCTGTTGTTTCTGCAGGTGTGGACCGAGACGTAATGATTGGCGGAAAAACATACTTGTCGGGTTCCGTAAAAGCAGTCTCGGAAATTAAAAAGACGATCTGGGAAAAGGAATCCGGACCCGGTAAAGTGAATTTCAACGAGCCCAAATCACTCGATGGAACTGCTGTATTCTCAAAAGCGGGCGATTACGTTATTTCGCTTTCAGCATACGAAGGCAAGCTTAAATCGACTTCCACAATTAAAGTCAGGGTACATGAACTCCCTCCCACCGAAAGGCTTGATGTGGTGTATACGAAAAACTATACCATCGACAACCCATTATGGAACAGCAAGGCGAAAGCAATTATTGTGAATTGGATTCCCCATTGCATCAATATGATAAACCGTTCCGACCTCGAGCTGGGTCAGGGTGGGATTGACAACTTTGTGGAGGCAGCAAAAGCTTTGAAGGGTGAGCCTCACGGCAAACACCTTGGATATGTCTTTTCGAATGCGTGGGTACATCAAACCATCGAATCGATATGCATCGCACTTATGATTGATCCCCAGGGCGACAAAGAAATCATTGCCGCACAGGAACGGATGAAAATCACTCTCGAAGACTGGATTCCGAAAATTCTTGCAGCACAGGAGCCTGACGGTTACCTGCAAACCGCCTTCACTCTTCGCGACACAGCCCATTGGAAAGAAAGATGGTCACCTGAAAACCGCGGTGACCATGAAGGTTATGTTGCCGGCTATTTTATCGAATCCGCAATAAACCACTATACCCTAACCGATGGAACCGACACCCGGCTTTATGATGCAGCGAAAAAACTTGCCGACTGCTGGGTGAACAATATTGGACCGGGTAAAAAAGAATGGTACGATGGTCATCAGGAAATGGAGCAAGCCCTTGTGCGGTTTGGCAGGTTTGTAAACGATATGGAAGGTAATGGTCGCGGGAACAGTTATGTGGACCTGGCTAAGTTCTTACTTGATAACAGGAAAGAAGGAAGTGAATATGACCAGAGCCACGTGCCGGTGCAGCAGCAGTACGCTGCCGTAGGTCACGCCGTTAGGGCCGTATACAGCTATTCGGGAATGGCAGACGTAGCAGCCGAGACCGGAGATCTGGATTACCAAAGTGCTGTTATGTCGTTATGGAACAATATGGTAAACAAAAAATACTATGTAACCGGTGGAATAGGAAGTGGGGAAACATCAGAAGGCTTTGGCCCTGACTATTCTCTTCCCAACAGAGCCTATTGTGAATCGTGCTCCAGCTGCGGTCTTATTTTCTTCCAGTACAAGATGAATCTGGCTTACCATGATGCCATGTATGCCGATCTATACGAAGAAACAATGTACAACGCACTTTTAGGCTCGCTTGATCATGAAGGGCACAACTTCTGTTACACCAACCCCCTTGTGTCGTCAAGTCCCCGGTACGACTGGCACGTTTGTCCCTGCTGCGTTGGCAATATCCCAAGAACCCTGCTGATGGTACCCACATGGACTTATGTGAAGGATAAGACAGGCATTTACATTAACCTTTTCATCGGCAGTACCATCAATGTGGAGAATGTTGTTGGAACCGATGTGGAAATGGTTCAGAAAACCGATTACCCCTGGAAGGGTGAGGTTTCGGTAACTGTGAATCCAAAAGAATCCAAGGAGTTTAGCGTATACGTTCGGGTACCTAACCGGACAACAAGCGAACTATACACATCGACTCCTGAAGTGAAAGGACTTGAATCGATAATGCTGAATGGAAAACCTATTAGCCCAAAAGAAGTGAATGGTTACGCAGTGATAACGAGGATCTGGAGTGCCGGCGACAAAATCGGGTTTAAAATCCCCATGCAGATTCAAAGAATCATTGCCGACGACACCATTCAGGCAACTACCGGAAAGGTAGCCCTTCGCTATGGCCCGCTCGTATACAGCGTTGAAGAAACCGATCAGCCGGATATTGACAAAGCCATCAGTTCAGAACCTCTGTCTACGGAATGGAGAGAGGATATATTAGGCGGAGTAATGACCCTGAACGGCCGCTGGAAAGATGGCTCTCCGCTCTTGGCAATCCCCTATTATGCGAGGAATAACCGCTATCCGGCATCCGACAAGGAGAAGTCCCAAAAATCCATGGTATGGATTCAGAACGAATAGCTTAATTATAGATTTCGGATCAAGGAAAGCCTTCTGTGAAGGTTATCCTTGATCCATTTTCTCCCATGAAAAAAATATCGGAAGTCTCAGACATTTAAATCAAAAAAATAAAAGCCATGAAGAATCCGCTCCCCTGTTTATTAGTAATACTTTTTTCTGTGGCGTTTTCCGGGTGTTCCCGGGAATCGGTTCGTGAATACATCAGCCTTGAGAAACCTGAAATTGAAATGATTACGCTTTCCGACGGCCCCTGGCAGAATGCGATGGAGTTGGAAAGAAATTACCTTCTCAGCCTTGATCCGGAGCGCTTGCTTTTTCATTTCAGGAAAGTCTCAGGTATTGAAACCGATGCAAAGGAATACGGGGGATGGGAAATGGAAGAGCGCGAACTCAGGGGACACTCCATCGGGCATTACCTGTCTGCCGTTTCAAGAATGGCGAAACTCACAAATGATTCGGTTTTAAACAGCCGCTGCGAATATACCGTTAAGGAATTAAAGCGCTGCCAGGAAAGTGCCGGGAATGGCTACCTGAGTGCCTGGCCCGAAGAATATCTCGACAGGGTGGAAAACATGGAAAAAGTATGGGCTCCATATTATACGCTTCACAAAATACTGGCTGGCCTGTTCGATTGCTATCTTTATTGCGACAACAAAGATGCATTGGATGTAGCACTTAAATTCTCCCACTACCTCCATTCAAGAATATCCCCCCTTGGCAATGAGCATTTTCAAAAGGTTCTGGACAAAACAGAACAGGGGGGGATGAACGAGGTCTTTTGGAATATGTATGCAGAAACAGGAGATACTATTTGTCGAAATCTGGCAATCGATTTCTATCAGAACAGCTATTTCGATCCTTTGCTGCAAGGAAAAGACAATCTGAAAGGGTGGCATTCAAACTCGTTTATACCTAATGTTGTAGGGATCGCAAGGGAATTTGAAGTAACCGGCGATATTTCCCGTCAGCAAATGTCTGAACGCTTCTGGGAACAAGTTGTCAATACCCGGTCATTTGTAACCGGGGGAACTAGCAACGGAGAGCATTGGAACAGCGATCCCTGTCACATGCATACCGAACTCGGTCCGGAAGCACATGAATGTTGCTGCACCTATAATATGATAAAACTCACGGATCATCTGTGGGAATGGACCACCAACAGCAAGTATCAGGATTACATGGAACGTGCACTTACAAACGCGATTCTCCCAACCCAAAACAAGGAGACAGGAATGTCGATGTATTACGTGTCGATGGCTCCGGGGTACTATAAAACCTGGGGAACACCAGACTCATCATTCTGGTGCTGTACAGGAACAGGAATGGAGAACTTCTCAAGAATTGCCGAATATATTTATGGAGTTAAGGATAATCGCCTTTACATCAACCAATTCATTTCATCAAAACTGGATTATGAGGTTTCGGGCTTTACGATTAGTCAGGAAACAACACTCCCACTGGGCAATAATGTGTCTTTGGAAATTCAATGCGGGAAACCTCTTGCAATTCAAATGGCTGTGAGAATTCCTGCCTGGACTGGAAACGATTACGCCGTTACGCTTAATGGCAAGGCTCTGGATGCAAAACCCGGGCCGGGATCTTATCTTCTTTTGGACAGGGTTTGGAAAAACGGTGACAAACTGGAAATCGCCTTTAGCCCTCAACTCTGGTATTCACTTCTCCCGATTGACAACAAAAATGTTGCCTTTGGATTCGGACCCTTAGTGCTTGCTGCAAAATTTGAGGAGGCAAAAGAAGATGAAAAACTAATGCATCGCTATGGCCCTTATGACGGAACTCCTGTAGAGGTGCCTCCAATTCGCTTCAGCACTGAAGATTTTACTGATTTCATACAGCTTGTCGATGAACCTAAGCGACACTTTGTGGTAACCAGCCAAAAAGGAGAAGAGATTCTGCTCGTGCCTTTCTATGAAATCATGACCGAGCATTATTCCGTGTATTTGCCAATTGACACCTTGAATACCACAAAAAACAACAAGAGAGTCGATCCTTCGGAGCATATCTAAATAGCCTGATACAACCAATCCAATGAAGCTAAAATTGATTTTCCTGTGGGTGTTTACAACCCTGATATTTGTTGATTGCAGCAAAATTGAGGAAATAGACCTGAAAAGCGTCCCTGCCAGAGGTTTTCTGAGCAAGCGACCTGCTATGTCATGGGAAGAGTCTTTGGTGTCGGGTAATGGCATAATGGGAGCTATGGTGATGGGGCATCCCTATTCCGACACGATAATCGTCAATCATGCCCTTTTATATATGCCTCTGAATAAACCGTTGAAACCAATTTCTCAGGGGAAACATCTGGAGGAAATCAGGTCGTTGATGCTCAAAGGCCAATATGGCAAAGCCTCCGAATATGTCGTGGAGTTGTCAAAAGAGGAAGGATGGGACGAAAAAAGATGGACCGATCCGCTGGTCCCTGCCTTCAATCTCATTATCAACATGGATAGCGATTCCATTCTCGAATACGCAAGAACTGTGAATTTCGCGTCAGGTGAGTTGGAAGTTAAATGGAAAGATAAACGGGGCAGTTTTTCGAGAAGCACATTCGTATCCCGTCATGATAATCTGATAGTTACCAGAATCAAATCGGATGGAATCCCGATTAATTGCAGTCTGGAGCTAAAGAATCGACAACAAGGCAATTGGTGGGGGGGTGTTGATGTCAGGAAAAATACAGGGATTGAACCAGAACAGATCAAGGTTTCCGGGAACACCATTTCTTACGATGCCTCATTTACAAATCAATGGGAGGGTTTTATAAAGGGATACAATGGGGGAATTACCGTTGTTAAAAAAGGAGGCGAACTCGAGTCAGCCGAACATGAAATAAAGCTTATTGGTGCAGATGAAATCCTGATACTAACATGGGTCAGACCGGTTGCAGATAATTCACCCGAAGAAAGCCCTGTATTATTGAGCGAAAAACAAAGTGGAAAACTGAATTACAATAGCTTATTAGACAAACACATAGCCATCCATGGCGAGATTTTCAACCGAACGAAACTGAGTCTTGGCGGTTCCGTAGAGCGAAAAAAAATGCCGGTGGAGGAAATCCTCAATTCCGATGTTAAATCCCCTGACCCAGCATTAATAGAGATGGAATTTGACGCAGCCAGATACAATATCCTTTCTGCCTCGGGAATAAATCCCCCAAACCTGCAGGGAATCTGGGGCGGAACAATTACTCCTCCCTGGTCGGCTGATTATACAACAAACGGAAACTTACCGGTGGCTGTCTCATCCATGTTGTGCACGAATATGCCTGAACTGATGCTTTCACTTTTCGACTTGCTCGAAAAAAATATGACCGACTTTGAAGTCAATGCAAAAGAATTGTTTAACTGCCGGGGAATACATGTCCCTTCCAGATTTAGCTCGCATGGCTTGAACAACCATTTCGACGCTATCTGGCCAATGACATTCTGGACAGGAGGTGCCGGCTGGTACTCAATGTTTTATTACGACTATTACCAGTTTACGGGCGACACCTGTTTTCTATCAGAGCGTGCTCTACCATTTATGGAAAAAGCAATGTTGTTCTATGAGGATTTTCTTACCCTCGGAGAAAACGGAAAGTATGTTTTTAATCCATCCTACTCACCCGAAAACAATCCCTCAAATATCCCTTACCAGGCCTGCATAAATGCGACTATGGATGTGATGATTGCAAAACAATTGACCCGGAATATCATTGCTGCCTCCGAAACGATGAATGTAAATGCTGACAAAATCGATAAATGGAAATCAATGCTCGACAAAATGCCACCCTATGAGCTGAATAAATCCGGGGAACTCCGAGAGTGGATGTGGCCGGGAGTCCTTGAGAACCATAGTCACCGGCACGTATCGCATCTGTATTCCCTTTTTGACCAGATGGATCCGGAGTTTAAAACAAGGCCCGAATTACTGGATGGAGCAGGTTTGGTAATCGAAGAAAAGATGAAAGTCCGCAGACAGGATCGCGGAGGCGTAATGGTTTTTGGTATGACCCAACTTGCTTTCTCAGCAGCAATGATAGGTGAATCAGAAGCTTGTTACGACATCCTCGGATGGCTTACCAACAATTATTGGAATAATAACCTTGTTACGACCCATGATCCCGGGGCATTATTTAATCTGGATCTGAGCGGAGGGTATCCAGCAGTAATAATAAAAATGCTGATGTATTCTGAACCCGGAACGATAACTTTATTCCCGGCACTTCCCTCGGAACTGAAATCCGGCAGTTTGGAAGGTGTTCTGGCCAGAGGGAATGTGGAAATCGAAAATCTTCAGTGGGATAATAAAAATGTGAAACTACTTCTTCATTCAGGCAATGACCAGAATCTCGTTTTAAATTTTCCCAATGCAATAGTTTTATTGAATTGCAGGGGTGCAGATACTATCGTAAGTCCTGATAAAAATTCGATTAAATTGAAATTAAAAAAAGATGTGAGAGTTGAGATTGACCTTTCGCTTGAAAAAGCTTGTTATGAATGAATTACATACAATTATACAGACTGATATGTTAATTCCATCGCACATTTGGTTTATTAAGCATTAGAATGACCATTGGTGTAACAAAACTATTTAGAAAAACCAAACATGATTAGAAACTATTTCAGGAAGATCGGGATAATGATTATTCTAACATCCCTCATCATCGGCTTAAAGGGCCAGAATATATTGAACAAGCAGGAAATCCTTGACAACTTCTCCTTTTGGTCCAATCAGGACTGGGAATGGTACAAGGAAAACATACCCTTTTTGGAAACCCCGGATAAGGAGATTGACCTGACATATTATTACCGTTGGGAACTAGCCACCATACATTTGGTCTACGGATCGCCACAGAGCGGATATGCAACAACTGAGTTCATCGACCGCCCCTGGTGGTCGGGCTCATACGGAACCATAAGCTGTCCCGCCGGACATCAGATATACGACTTCAGATGGTTGAGAGACCCTAAATATGTAAAGGATTACTCCAGATACTGGTTTAAAGATCCCGGAGCGCAACCCCGAAATTACACCAACTGGATAGCCGATGCTGTATGGCAAAGTTATTTGGTAAACCGGGATTTTAATTTCGCAACGAATTTACTCAATGATCTCAAGTTTGATTACTATAAATGGGAACAGGAGCACTGGGTGGATTCCGAGGGAATGTTCGCATGGGACGGCATGCACGATGGGATGGAAACGAATATTAACAGCAGGCAAACACCTGAATGGTTTGCGGGGGCCCAGGGATACAGGCCAACTTTAAACAGCTACATGTGGGCGCATGCCAAAGCCATTGTTAATATAGCATCGCTGATAGGCGATTATTCAACAATGAATGAATTCAATGAAAGGGCTGATATTATCAAATCCAACCTTCAGAAGAAAACCTGGGATCCCTCCAGGGATTTCTTTTTCCATCGCTTCAAAAACGATGAACTTACGGTCGATAAAACCGATACGATCAAAGCCAATTCTCTTACCTATCAATCCGGAAAGTACGCAGGATCGCCCCATGGGCGTGAGCTTTTGGGATATGTTCCATGGTATTTCAATATGCCCGACGCAGGATATGAGTCGGCCTGGAAATACCTGATGGATCCCGATTTCTTTTATGCCGAGTTCGGACCAACAGTGGTTGAACAAAAGGATCCCCTTTTTCACATCTCCCCAAGATGTTGCGTTTGGAGCGGGAACTCCTGGCCATTTGCCAGTTCACAAACTCTTAAAGCCATGGCGAATCTCCTGAATAACTACAAGCAGGACGAGGTCAACAAGGATGATTATTTCCGAATGCTGAAAATATTTGCCCTTACCCATCGAAAAGATGGCAAACCCTATATCGCCGAAGCCCTTCACCCCTACACCGGCTCATGGGATGGGCACGATGTTATAGGTCATAGCGAGCATTACTACCATTCTTCGTATGTGGACCTTGTCATTAACGACCTGATTGGACTGAAACCTTTAGCCTCCGATTCAATCCTTATCAACCCGCTGACACCGGAAAACTGGAACTTTTTTTGTCTCGACGATGTAATGTACCACGGCAACAGAGTTTCAGTGGTGTGGGATAAAGACGGGACAAAATATAAAAGCGGTGCAGGTTTGAAAATATACTCCAACGGGACCGTTATAGCCTCTTCACCAAACTTAGGCCAACTTAAAGCACACATACCTTTCAAAGCGGAAGAAATCAAAAAAGAATTGGTTAATTACGCTGTGAATAACAGTGGTCAATATTACCCAAAAGCATTCGCTTCTTTTCCGGGAATTGCACACCCCTTTACCAAGTTAAACGACGGTCAGTTCTGGTATCTTACCTCAACCACCAATCAGTGGAGCAACCTATATTCTGAAGCCGAATCCGATTTTTGCGGCATAGACTTCGGCAATGAGGTTGCCATCCAAACCATAAAACTTTATTTTATTGATGAGGGAAACATTAAAACCCCAGTCTCATATGAACTTGAATATTGGGATGGAACCAAATGGCTGGGAATACCGGGCCAACAAAGAAGCTTTGCTGTTCCTCAAGCCAGAAAAGCAAATACCGTTGAATTCCCTGAAATCAAAACAAGCAAAATAAGATGCACGCCTGTCTCTGAGAAAGATTTTTTCGTTGGGCTCAGTGAAATTGAAGCCTGGGGCTCGCCCATCTTACCGCTTAAGTTAATGCCCGGTATTGAAACCGAGAACCTTGCTTTCAATACAAATTCAGCGGTTTCAGCATCCTTTACCTCCAGATTCGATGACACGGACGGGATAACTGATGGCAAAATCACCAGCTCGCCCCGTTGGACAGCATTCGAATCGCCCAACAAAACAGATTGGGTTCAAATTACCTTCGATCAGGTAAAATCCGTGCATACCGCATATGTCTATCTCTTCGTCGATGGAGGCGGAATACAGCTTCCCGCAAGCTTTTCGATACAGTACCTTGAAGGGAAAAAGTGGAGAAATGTCAGTCTGACGAAACAGATTCCCGATGATCTTTTGGGCAACTCATTGAATATATTCAGGTTTAAGGATGTGAAGACTACCGGAATAAGGCTCGTATTTGAGCATAAAAACGAAAAAGCATTCTCCGGCATTTATGAATTGGAATTGTATGGGGAAAATTAAAACCGCAAAATAAATATAGTATGAAAAACAGATCCGTCTCTATCAAGTTCAGGAAAAAGTTTCAGATAGCAAACCTCTCACTTTTTCTGTTTCTGGCAGCAATAGTAATACCTCTCGGCCTGAAAGCTCAGACCTCACAAAACAACGAAAGGCCATCGACCCTTGGATTGGACAAAGGCAGGTTGGCTTTTAGCACGTCCCTGTTCAACCTGGAATTGCTGGAATCGTCACAAACAGCTTCAATTCTCGCAACCGCAGGCGATAAACCCTTTGATTTCACGCAACACGACCGGTTAATGCAACGGAGCAGCAACGGCTACTATCATCTTGGGGACATAAACCTGAGAATTAAAAAAAGTAACGAGGAGGAATGGCAAAGTTATTCAACAGCCCTTAACCGAGCGGATGTTGAAGCAATTCCCGTTAATGATCCCAACACCTTTTCCTCAGCCAGCCTGAATCAATCGCTTCCTTCGGATATCCCGCTTTCGATAACGCGCTCATGGAAAAAAGAAGGACAAAACATCGTTTTGCAATTCCAGCTAAAAAACAGTTCGGATTCAAGGATTGAGATCGGCGCTCTGGGCATCCCAATGGTTTTCAACAACAACCTCACTAATAAGTCTTTGGATGAGGCACATGAGCAAAATGTGTTTTTCGATCCCTATATCGGAATGGATGCCGGCTACCTTCAGGTCATCAGGCTCCATGGGAATGACATGGTCCTGCTGGTTGTGCCCTACGGTGAAACACCGTTTGAAGCGTATCGCCCATTGCTCGACGATCCCGACCGTCTGGGTGTTACCTATGAGGGCGTTCATGAATGGATGGCCCATAGCAAAGCATACGCAGAGAAGGAATGGAAAGGGGTTGAGCAATGGAATCGGCCCACTTCCGCGTTCCTGAACCCCGGAGAATCAAAATCCTACGGTTTGAAATTTATCCTCTCGGAGGATATCCGGAACATTGAAAACACCCTGACCTTGCACAAAAGACCTGTGGCAGTGGGGATTCCCGGCTATACTGTCCCAAAAGATGTGGATGCCCGCCTGTTTATCCGTCATAACAGCCCGGTGGAGTCCTTCTCGGTGGAACCTGAAAATGCACTGATTGTTAAAAAGACTAAATCCGCCAAAAATAATTGGATGAGTTTTGATGTAAAAGGAATGATTTGGGGAAGGGCAAGACTTACTATAAACTATGAGGATGGGATAACCCAAACCATAAACTATAAGGTGGTTGAACCCGAATCGGAAATCGTGGCCTCACTGGGACGATTCCTAACCCATCAGCAATGGTTCGACGACACCTCGGATCCGTTTAAGCGAGCTCCGTCTGTAATCACTTACGATTATGAGAAAAAAGAACAAGTTACCCAGGATAGCCGGGTTTGGATTGCCGGCTTGAGCGACGAAGGTGGGGCAGGAAGCTGGTTGGCGGCAGTAATGAAGCAACTGATCTCCCCCGACAAGGAAGAGGTAGCCAAGCTGGAAGATTTTGTGAATAAAACCATCTGGGGAGGAATCCAATACAGTGAGGGAGATAAAAAATACGGAGTAAAAAAGAGCCTCTTCTATTACGAACCGGATTCTTTGCCGGCCGGAACCTACAGCGATGATATAAGCTACAAAGGCTGGTCGGCCTGGAGCCTTGAAGACTCCAGGTCTGCCGGACGGTCGTACAACTATCCACATGTGGTGGCTGCGCATTGGAGCATGTACCGTTTAGCAAGAAACTATAAAGGATTAGTTACCCGGCAAGACTGGATGTGGTACCTCGAAAATGCATACAACACTACCCTGGCCATGATTAACCATGCTCCTCACTATGCACAGTACGGGCAGATGGAGGGAACCGTGTTCCTGCTCCTGCTCCATGATTTGAGGGCTGAGGGACTTGATGAAATGGCATCTGCACTTTCCGCAGCAATGAAGCTGCGCGCAGAACACTGGTTTAAACTGAATTATCCGTTCGGAAGCGAAATGCCTTGGGACTCAACCGGACAGGAAGAAGTATATATGTGGTCGAAATACTTTGGATTCGACGAAAAAGCTCTGGTGACCCTGAATGCCATACTGGCCTATATGCCAACAATCCCTCATTGGGCCTATAACGGCAATGCGCGGCGCTACTGGGACTTCTTATTTGGGGGGAAACTCACTCGGGTTGAGCGACAAATTCACCATTACGGTTCCGGCTTGAATGCAATTCCTGTTTTGCACCAATACAGGGAAACACCATCCGACTTTTATTTACTCAGGGTTGGGTATGGCGGGCTGATGGGTTCGGTTTCAAACATAACCCAGGATGGATTCGGCCCCTGTGCATTTCACTCCTACCCTTCCACCCTCGAAATTGACGGCATATCTGGAGATTTCGGCCCCGGCTTCTTTGGCTATGCCGTAAACTCAGCTGCATACCTCACTAACCACGAGGAATTCGGTTGGCTCGCCTTCGGTGGCAACTGCGCACAGAAAGGCGATTGGGTAAATGTAACCCTGACCACTGCGGCTAAATCCCGCTTCTTTCTGGCACCGACAGGACTCTGGATTGAGTTGGAAGCAGGAAAACTTAATAGCGTGGCATACAATGTAAAAACCGGGGATGTAAAACTTGCGTTCGAAAAAGCTGATCCTTTTACTCCTGAAGCCTATGTAAGGGTCTCAAATACGACAAAAAACAAAAAGAACGGGGAATATCAAAACCCCTCCTTATCCCTTAACAGCCGCGGAGCTTACATTGTTCCACTAACCGAAAAAAGTGTTATTATTGACATTAAAAAGAAATGATAAAAAGCAATTCCGGGAGACTTCCTGCATGAGGCTTAAAAATGTAACCGCTTATATTCAAATGTTTTAAATACACAATTTATGAAATTCAGGAAAATATCGATTCTCATTTTTGCAGTGCTGTCAGCTTTTCCGTTAAAAGCACAACTTTCGGCAGAAGCCTATCAGAAGGCCGACTCAACCGTTAAGTTCAACGACATGGTTTACAATACCGTTTCTTCAGTCAATTGGATCGACAGCTCCTCCACCTTTTGGTATGCTGTTAAGACCCGAAGAGGCACAGAATACAAATGGGTTGATGTGGAAAAGCCAAAACCTGTCGCTGCCTTTGATCAGGAAAAACTCTGCAAAGCCATTAATGGGGTTACAAAAGAGCAGTTCAAGCCTTACAATCTTAGTTTACGAAAACTCACTTTTCTCGAAAGCGGAAAGAAGATTTCATTTGAACTGGAGAAAACAGTGTGGAAATGCGACCTGCGCAGCTACAAGATCGAAAAGGTTTCAGATGTTAAAAGAGACAACGATGAACGATATTGGGCCGATTCTGAAGAGGAAACGGAATCGAGAAAAATCGACTCCCCCGATAAACAGTGGGAAGCCTTTATTAAAGACCAGAATGTTTATGTAAAGGACAAAAAATCGGAAAAGGAATTTCAACTTAGTTTCGACGGGTCGCCCGGAGATTATTACTCTTCCAACGGCGTTTGGTCGCCCGATTCAAAAAAATTCGCAGTTAATAAAATCAGGAAGAATGAGAAAAGAGAAATGTTTTTTGTAGAGTCGTCGCCAAAGAGCCAACTTCAGCCGATTTTGCAAAAGCGCTCCTATCTTAAGCCCGGCGATGCACTGCCAATAAAAAGGCCATGCTTGTTCGATATCGAATCGAAAAAACAAATCACTCTGGACACAAAGCAGTTCGAAAACCAGTATGATGTTTCTCCTCCAAACTGGTGGCCCGACAGCCATGCTTTCACTTTTGAATACAACCAGCGTGGACATCAGGTTTTTCAGGTTGTAGAGGTCGATGCCAGCACGGGCATGATACAAATCATTATTGATGAAAAAAGTCCCACTTTCATTGATTACAGCGGCAAACAATATCGCTTTGATTTACCGGAGAGCAACGAGATTGTGTGGGCCTCGGAGCGGGATGGATGGAATCACCTTTACCTGATTGACGCTGCTGACGGCAAGGTTAAAAACCAGATAACCAGCGGAGAATGGGTTGTAAGAGGAGTGATAAACACCAACGCAAAAGAGCGATTTATTATTTTTAAAGCAAGCGGGAAAAACAAGGATGAGGACCCTTACTTTATTCATTATTACAAAATCAATTTCGACGGAACAGGATTACTTTGCCTTACCCCGGAACCGATGGAGCATGATGCCGTGTTCTCCTCTGATTTTAAATACTTTACCAACACCTTCTCGAAAGTTGCCGAGCCTCCTGTAGTTGTCCTAAGGCAAACATCCGATGCTAAAATTCTGGCGACTCTTGAAACGGCCGATATCTCAGACCTTTTAGCCAAAGATTGGAAAAAACCGGAGGTTTTCGTTGCAAAAGCAAGGGATGGGAAAACCGATATCTGGGGCAATATTTATTTCCCCACTCACTTTGATCCCTCTAAAAAATACCCTGTAATCGAATACATCTATGCAGGACCTCAGAGTTCCTTTGTTCAGAAGAGTTTCCGCCCCTTCATGCATGCTTTTACCGGCCTCGCTGAACTTGGGTTTATTGTCGTTCAGATTGACGGGATGGGAACCTCGAACCGCTCCAAAGCTTTTCATGATGTTTGCTTTCAAAATCTTAAGGATGCCGGTTTCCCCGACAGGATTTTATGGATGCAGTCGGCTGCCCTGTCGCATCCCTTCATGGATCTTTCCCGGGTGGGTATTTTCGGGGGATCTGCCGGAGGACAGAATGCACTTGGAGGTTTGCTCTTCCATCCTGAATTTTATAAAGCGGGAGCTGCCTCCTGTGGCTGCCACGATAACCGTATGGATAAAATGTGGTGGAACGAACAGTGGATGGGATATCCCATTGGAAAACACTATGAAGAATCTTCAAATGTTGTAAACGCTCACAAACTGGAAGGAAGCCTTTTGCTTATTGTTGGAGAGGTTGACGACAACGTCGACCCTGCCTCTACCATGCAGGTGGCCGATGCCCTGATAAAAGCAAAAAAAGACTTCGAACTGCTCGTGTTGCCCGGTTTCAATCACACCCTGGGTGGGGAATATGGCGAACGCAAACGCAGGGATTTCTTTGTAAAATCATTGATGAACACGTCAACTCCCCAATGGAACCAAGCTCAATAAGAATTGTTGATAATAACAGAAGAAAGAAGAACTTTAGGTTGACATCAAGGATTTCCACAACGAAACCCGTATGATTGAGGAAAAAAGGCAAAGTCTTAGCATTTAACAAATTAGTAATCAGTGACAAATAATTACCTGTCCGGTTTTTCACACAAAATAAACTCTTTTCGAATGAAACCCATACTTATTGCTCTATTTCTATTTATTTCTATCTCAAATGCCCGATCAACCAGTTTAAGCTTATTATCGCCAAATGGCAAAAACAAAATACTAATCGATCTTGAAAAGAACCTGAAATACAGTTTGAGTTCTGAGGGTATTGAAATACTGAAGCCCTCTTCTATTTCAATGACTCTGGAAAACGATGAAGTATTGGGAAACAATCCTCGACTTTTGAAAAAGAGTCAACGGAGCGTCGATGAAACAATTAATACCCGTCTCTACAAGAAAAAAAATGTGGTTGACCGGTTCAACGAGCTTACGCTTTATTTCAAGGGCGAATACGGGATTGTTTTCAGAGCATATGATGATGGGATTGCCTACCGCTTTTTCACAAGCAGGGAGGGGGAAATAATTGTTGCCAGCGAAAAAGCCGAATTCAATTTCCCAGGGGATTATAGCTGTTGGATTCAGTATGTGAACCGTTGGGGAGAAGGCGACAAATTCTACACGACCTTTGAAAATGCCTACACCCATCTCTCCCTTTCCAAGCTGGCAGCACAGGACAGTTTGATCGTTGCCCCGATGATCGTGGATCTGGGAACCAAGAAAGTTGCAATTACAGAAGCCGACCTGGAAGATTATCCCGGGATGTTTTTGCAAAAAGGATCTGTTGGTTTTTCATTGGAGGGAGTTCAGGCTGGAATCCCTCGGAATTCGACCGTTACCGGCGACAGGTTCGTTGCAGAGAATCAGCTGGAGGAAATGGTAAGCGGCGACAGGCATGATTATATTGCCATCTGCGAAGGCACGCGTTCTTTCCCTTGGCGAACGATTGTTATCGCGGATAAAGAAGTCGAGTTCCTGAACAGCGATATGGTTTACAAGTTGGCATCCCCATCCAGGATAGCAGACGAGTCGTGGATTAAACCCGGCAAAGTAGCCTGGGACTG
Source organism: Chitinophaga pinensis (assembly GCA_945863035.1). Lineage (GTDB taxonomy): Bacteria > Bacteroidota > Bacteroidia > Bacteroidales > JACJXF01. The sequence goes on from CAMAZH010000025.1 coordinate 39,291, forward strand.
GTGGATCGAATGTGATTTGTGGGGAGTGGATTTTGAATCAGGGGTGAATTACGATACCTATAAAGCCTACATCGATTTCGCATCCCAAAACGGTCTGGAATATATCATTATCGATGTGGGCTTTTCAGAAATCAATGATGCGATGAAGGTTAACCCGAACCTTCGGCTGGAGGAGTTGCTGATCCATGCTAAAGAAAAAAACGTAGGAATCATTGCCTGGTGCGGATGGCTTGCAATACGCGACCAGATGGAAAAAGTCTGTGCCCACTATTCGTCAATGGGAATCAAAGGTTTCAAGGTAGATTACATGAACAGGGATGATCAGGATATTGCGGCGTTTTACTACAAGCTGGCTGAAACCGCAGCAAAACATCATCTTTTGCTTGATTTTCACGGAGCATCCAAACCAACAGGACTGCACCGTACTTATCCGAATGTACTGAGCTTTGAAGGCGTCAAGGGACAGGAATGGTGCCGGTGGACCAATCCAGACCAGCCAGGGCACGTGGTAACTTTTCCCTTTTTAAGGATGTTGGCCGGACCGGTTGACTTTACGCCGGGAGTATTCCGTAGCGAGTCCAAAGAGCGCTTCAAACCCTCCTGGATAGGCTCGATGGGACAAGGAACACGAGCCCACCAGATGGCCATGTACACAGTATTCGAATCTCCCCTGCAGATGTTTTCCGATAGCCCTTCGCGCTATATGGAGCAGCAGGAATGTACCGATTTTATCGCTAAAGTTCCAACGGTATGGGATGAAACACTGGCCCTTGACGGTGTGATCGGAGAATATATCATTATGGCTCGCCAAACAGAGAACAACTGGTTTGTTGGGGCTGTGACAAACTGGACTGAACGGAAGCTTACTCTTGACCTAAACTTTTTGCCCCCCGGAAATTATACTGTAGAGATATTCTCCGATGGAGCAAATGCAAACAAATATGCCCAGGACTATAAAAAAGAAATAAAAACCCTCTCGGATAAGGATAGCCTTGAAATTGAAATGGCTTCCGGGGGCGGCTGGACTGCAGAGTTTAAACTTCAAAGTCAATAAATCATTATTTAACAATATTCCCCATGCAAGGATTTAATCCCAAAGTGTCCTATTCTCTTTATTTAGCCGTAATGTTGGCATTATTGCTCAGCTGCTCCACAGAGAAAAAGCCAGCAATCGAATACCCGATTG
>CAMAZH010000026.1 GCA_945863035.1 Chitinophaga pinensis
ATCGCGACTGTATTGCCATTCCATGCAAATTAATGCCCATTGTGTGCAAAGCTTAATAGATCCTCCCTGATTAAATTTGCGAATACAGTATTAAACTGAGTGGCCTGCTTTTTTTAAAAATTGATTTGCATAATTAAATTGGTGTTTAAAGTCTGCTTTAATGCTTATTCTGATTTATATGTGAAACAAAATCAATCTGACTAAGATCATGTTCAAAACGAAATTTACCCGAACAGTTCATTTACTATTGCTTTTATTTCTTGTATATTCCGAATTGAAGGCCGGAGAACCCGTTTGCCACATCATGATCTGTTGCAAGGCATGCAACAATGGTGTAACGTTCCTCGTGAACGGCCAATGGCGTTCGTCCCACGACTACTCTGATATAAACCAGGCCCGCGATATTTTACAGAAAATAAAGGATGCAGGAATTAATACAGTCTCTATAGACATGACCAATCCTTCCCAGTGGACTGTTTTCTGGGATGCTTTTGAACCTATGGTAAACAATGTTCAACAGGTCTGCCGTGAAAAAAATATGCAATTCTTTATTTTTATTGGCGGTCAGCTGCCTGAGAATATCAAGACAGAATGTAATATTCCATCAAATACCGACGCTTTTCAGTTTTGGAACAACATGGCTGAGAAGATATGGAGCCTCTGGGCACAGGATCCTACCTACAGGAAATATGGATACGGGGACGATCGTCCGCTTTTGCTGGCTTTTCTTCCGGCTCAATCCTATTGGAGCGATTATAACAGCAGAGTTCCGGAGTTTAAAACCTATCTTTCAAAATACCACATTGGCACTACCCAGGTCAATGATCCAATCACGCCTCAGGAATCGGATGGCTGGGGCTATCGCAACTACTCGCAGAATCCCTCAGGAAGCGTCAGGTTTGCCTCTCCAAATGGAGGTGTTAATCCGAATGATCCTTGGTACAAAGTCAGTGTGGAAGAGTGGAGAAGAAGAGTTGAATGGGTCAGCGAAGCCACCGAATACAGTGTATATGGTTCTTACGACGACACCTGTGATGGGATCCAATGGGGCATTTCAAATACAAAAAGCACATCGGTTGCACACAACAGGTATCCTGGCGATGATCCCTGGATTTATTACAATATCGTTAAGCAGAAGTTAAATCCCAGGGGAAAAGATATTTCCTCGTTTGAATTTAATACTTCCGGTGATACTGAAAACTGGACCGGAAATAATCAGGCCGGAGAAATTATTCAATCGGTATGTCAGGATGGAACAGAAGGAGTGCTTAAATCTGCCTCCGGAGTAACCGGCACTGAGCCTGCACTAAGCTTCAATAACCACATTGTCTTACCCGCTGAATACCGGAACTGGGGAGAAATAGAAATCCGTATGCGTCAACTCGTCCCAACCGGCACAGGTTCACAGATCTGGGATCCTTCGGGTACTTCCTTCCATATTCAATACAACAATGGTTCAATTGCTTCGGAGATTAATGCCCCTGCATGGACTATCGATTTTGAAACTGCCGGGGACTGGATTATGGCCAAAACGGATATCTCCCCGATTGGAGCAGACACAATCAATGGATTGATAATCGTACCGGTCGAAGACACAGAGCTAACCGGAAAAAATTTCGAAATAGACTTCATCCGGCTTACCGGCTACCTTAAAATGGAAGTTCCTGTCGGCTTTTCAGCAATAGCCGGCGATGGTGTTGTATCGTTGGATTGGGCAGACAATACCGAACCCGCCCTTGAGCAATACAAACTCTACAGGAGCGCTATGTCCGGAGGGCCTTACATCCTCATCACGGAAGGACCCGTGAGCAGTTATCAGGACAGTACTGTTGTCAACGATTCAATATACTATTACGCAGTTACTGCGGTGGATATTCTTGGAAATGAAACCGGGTTGAGCCGGGAGGTAACGGCAATGCCCAGGGAAATCGGGCTCTACGCCTACCGATGGGATTTTAACACCTCCGATGATCTGGAGGGATGGTCGGGAAATGAACACGTGGGAGGACTGCTTCAATCGACCGGACTCGACGGGCAAGACGGAATTTTAAAATCAGCAAACGGCGTTCAGGATATTGATCCCCGTATTTCATTATCGGGAGCCATTAGCCTGCCCGCAATATACAAAAGCTGGAATGAAATTGAAATCCGTGTCAGGCAGATCGGAGCCGATGGGCTTACTCCCCAAGCCTTTGACCCACAGGGAACCATTGGATATTTCCTCTCCCCGGATAGTTATTCCCCGGGAGAGATTAAAACCCCGGCCTGGAGGATTATTGAAGAACAGGAAGACTATTGGATTTCTGCAAGAGCAGATATTTCCATCCTCGCGGGAAAAACAATTACTCTCCTATTTGTTGACCCGATTGGAAACGCACCCGGTATTGGCAAAAATTTTGAACTGGACTATGTTTACCTTACGGCCATCCTCAGAATTGAAGTGCCTTCCGGTCTTATCGCAACCTCAGGAGATGGTGTTGTTTCTCTTGACTGGGATGACGTTACCAACAAGAAAAAATTCGGACACTTTAAAATATACAGGGGACTTAAAGCCCAGGGACCCTATACCTGCATTGACAGTACAACAAAAAGCGAATTTACAGATAGCTCAGCCATCAATGACATCAGGTACTATTATAAACTTTCTACCGTAGACACCAGCCGGAATGAATCAGATTTATGCAATCTTGTCACTGCAAAACCGACACGATCAGCACTAAGTATTAAAGAGTTCGAGGCTGGGAGCGTTAATATTATTACCAAGATCTATCCAAATCCTTTCACTTCACAAACTACTATTGAGTATTTTCTGTCAGAACCCGGGAAAATAAAGATTGAGGTCTTTAATGTTTCCGGAAGGATAGAGATTGTGCTTATCGATGCATTTCAAACGGCCGGAACTTATTCAATTGACTGGAACGGTAAAAACGATGCAGGTTATGTTGTGCCGGAAGGAATTTATTTCTCCAGAATGGCTGTTAATGACTTTATCGGATTTAAGAGAATGATGAAAATCAGCAGATAATAGAGTTATAAAGAAGTAATAATATGTTTATCAGGTTACTCTTATCAGTTTTACTTTTTTTGCTTCCTGGGATAATCTTCGCTCAACGGGCTGAGATTATCCTTGACAATAACACTTGGTCTGTCTGGCTTGATTCATCAGCATTATGGAAAGATGATCAATTGTTCCTTCCCGGAGAAGTCAAGCTTGATGAAATGCCGGTGAATGCACCTTCAAATGGCTGGGAAAACCTTTATCGAAACAATACAGTCACCTGCAGCCTTCCTGCAACAGCCGAATTGCTGTTTGGTAATGCGAATGACTGGATTTATCACGGCGTTTCCTGGTATGTAACGAAGGTTAATATCCCTTCTTCATGGGAAGGAAAAAAAATATCAATAAGTGCAGGCAATTACAGGTTTCGTATTGAAATATATGTGAATGAGAAGCTTGCAGGTTACGATATAATAGCCCAGACGATGTATGAGGTTGATATAACAAAATATATAATCCCTGGCAAAGAAAACAACATTGCCCTTAGAATTACCAATCCAGGCGGAGGTCGCGGCTGGGAGGATTTCTACTGGATTGAATGGGGGAAATACAAGCTCCCTCACAGTCATGACTATTCCGGTATTGGAGGAAGCGTGGTGTTGCGGGCTGTAAATCCCCTGATACAGATTCAGGATATCTTTGTAAAAAATCTACTGCCTGCTGAAAAACGAAGCGTTAAAATTAGTTGCTCGATAAACAGCGAAGCAAAGAAAAGCCAGCCATATAACTGTAGCATTGAAATCAGAGATTCACTGGGAATAATTACCTTATTCAAAAAGGATTCTGTTGTTATCCTTAAACCGGGTAATAATCTGGTTACAGCGAATATTACAATTCCTTCGGCTGAGCTGTGGGATATTGATAACCCGGTGCTATATAACTGCATGGTAAAAGTGGAAAGGAAAGGCAACTCTGATCAGCAAAACCAGGTTTTCGGTTTTCGTACCTTCGAAATAAAGTCTATTGCTAACAAACATAATTTTTACTTTAATGGGAAGCGTATCCGTACCCGCTCCGCAATCGATTGGGGGATATATGCTTATAACGGACTTGCAGCTACCGACGAAATGGCATCCCGAAGCATTGCAGCAGTAAAAGCTATCGGGCACAACGGACTGAATTTCCACCGGAAAATTGGTGATACGCGGGTAATGGATTATGCCGATAAACTGGGTGTTTATCTGTACGAAGAACCCGGAGCATTTCACACCGGCGGACAAGGCTATAATTTAGAAGAATCGCCAGTAGCAGTAAGCTACATGCTCGAAAAAGTTCGCCGTATGGTTGTTCGCGATCGCAATCATCCTTCACTCATTCAGTATTCCCTCTGTAATGAAGATGATGGATGGACTCCATCAAGACAATCCGCCTTAAAACTTGTGAATGAGCTTGACGATTCACGACTGGCACTGAATACATCAGGCAACGGACAGTTTATGCACAATATTCCCCATTACCGTCCTTATGAAAACACAGTTCGATACGATTATGCCGACCACCATACTGTTCAGAGCGAAAAATTTTTTCCTGAAACAGATCTTTCATCGCATAACTCGGACAGTGATTCTGCTATTTTATATTGGGGTGAAGTCCGCTGTTACACCGGTCCTGAAATATCACCCCTTATCTGCCAGAAAACACAGGGTTATGACCTAAATCTTTATACCTCAGCTAATGAGAAGCTTCAATCGATATTCAGTAACAGCATCAGACATAAGACAAATGGCTTTCCAATCAAAGATGCTGCTGACCTGGTAAGACAAACCGGACGCGGATTGATGTATATTGACGGACGTCTTTCGCAGGTGATTTTAAGTCATGATGCTGTTGACGGCTATGCAATAAATGGCTGGTCATCAGGACCACAGATGCCCGATAAGTGGAGTTCAGCAATTACTGATATTGCCCGCAATCTTAGAGGACCGGCTGAAGATTATGCATATTGGATAAGGAATCCACAGATAGCCATTTTTAGGAAAAACGGAAAGTATTTTTCGCCCGGAGATACAGCTCATTTTGAAGTTAATTTAATCAACGAAGGAATAATTCCTGCAGGCTGCTATACCCTTTCGTATTCAATTACAGACGGTGAAGGAAATGAAGTATGGCATTCCGACAAAAATCCATTTTCTGTTATAGGCGGCGATGTATATGCTCAAAAAATCTCTGTGGATTTACCTGTAATTGTCAAAAATGAATGGATATCCGGGTATATTACCCTGAATTCCTCTTTAGAAAATGGAAACGAAAAAATAGCCATCGGCAGCGAACAGATCCTTCTGAACAACCGGAAATCAAATAACAAAGGATTAGCCGGAAAGAAAATTTTGGTAACGGGCTGGGATGCAGCAAAAACAGCCCTTATTGAGACCGGGGTTGTTCCTGTGAATACTTTGGGTGAGAATCCTGATGTAATTCTTGCCGGAGCCTTACCCTGCAATTCAGAAATAAACCTTCTACTGGATCATGTATATCAGGGTGGAAAAAAGATGATAATCCGTTTTGACAGTCTTTGGGCAGATGTTTTGTATAAGCACCAGATTCTTTCAAAACCGGTAAGTGCATGGGGCGGTCTGCAAACCGGGCACTGGAACGGAAATGGTTGGGGATATATCGATTATTATGCAGGAAACCAATCCATCCCTGGGGGAGAAGTTATCAGCACCCGCTCATGGGAAGTAAGTTCCGATCCCAAGGGATTTTTTCCTTTTGAAAGCAATTTCCAAACTGAAGTATATGGCCTCTATACCGCGCGCAACCAGAATCCGGAAACAGATTACAAAGACATTTACCCGGAACAGCAAAGCCGGAAATATTTTACTTCGGCACAGGAAGTCCTTGTTCTCATTGGAGAAATTACCTATGGAAAAGGCAGTCTTTTATTACAGGCTTCCTATCCGGTTGATGAAAACTCCGCCTTTTCAGATATGTTGTTTTTCGGACTTCTAACGAGGTGAACGGTGCGATCTGTGAGTGTCTTGTAAAAACAAAACAGCAGCTTGCCACGCAAATTATACTTTAACAATCACTATGGACCGACTATATTCTTTGTTTTATCTTTGCTCATGTTGAGGTTTATTTGTCGCAAAACAAACTTACAACATGGGGGCGAAACCTTACGGAAGCAGCCCCATTTTTATTGAAATTTTATCCGGTCAGTAGTGAGGACTTTTATTATGAATAGACAAAATTTTAAAAACAGGAATATACATTATTTAATTCTGCTGATTGAGTTGATATTTATTTCCCCTGTTTTGTTTGCCCAACGGTCAGGAATCTGCCCTGGCTCATTGGGGCGTGAACAGAGGCTGGGTAGCACATCACAATGTGGATTTATAGAACCGTACCGCACCCATCGACAGACCGCACGGCTATACTCCTTCATGCGGAGCCTGGCTTGCGACTCACTTGTGGGAACATTATTTATTTAACCGCGATAGCAATTATTTGGAAAAAATTATTAAACAATGAAATATACAATAGCTCTATTATACATACTAACCGGAATGGGCTTATTTGCCCAATATCCCAACATGTATGATGTTGATTGGAAATCGCAAAGCCACAATGCATCTGAATCTATGCCCTGCGGAGGTGGAGATATAGGGATGAATGTTTGGGTAGAAAACAATGAATTGATGATATACATTGACCGAAGTGGCAACATTGACGAAAATGATCAGCAATTGAAATCAGGACGCATACGCGTTAAAATCGACCCCAATCCTTTTACTGACAGCACCCTGTTTTCTCAAAAACTTGATTTAAATAAAGGATGCATCTATTTAAATGGAAAAGGTCTTAATGCAAAAATTTGGGTGGAAGTTTTTAATCCAATCATTCATATTGAAATAAAAACAGAAAAGCCATCCACCGTGCAATCGGCTTATGAATCTTGGCGAATGGAAAAGTACCTTGTTCCCCGAACGCTTAACGATAAAGGTGAAATAGACAATTGGGATTACAATCGCTGGCAGATGTTCGGCTATTTCTGGTATGATGGCGATGTATTCACTTATCCTGATTCGGTGAGTTTCACAAATAATAATGTTTTATTTTTTCACAGCAACAACAACCTGGATCTGATTTTTGATAAAGAGTTAGAGTTGATGCGGCTTATGAAATCTTACAACATCATGCATCATCCCACAAAAAACCGTGTGTTTGGTGGAATGATGACAGGGAATAACATGACTGCCGATGGTAATGAAAATGGAAAATATGGAGAAACACCTTACCGCGCCTGGAAAATTAGAAGCATCTCTCCTGCCACTAATCATCAAATTAAAATTTTCATGCATACCTCGCAAACCGAAGGTATAGCAAACTGGCAAAAAGAACTGGATGAATTTATTGCATCCAATAAAAATTCAGATGAAAGTGCATGGGAACAAAATATAAACTGGTGGAATGAATTTTGGGATCGGAGTAAAATCATTATTAATGAAAGCAAGGGTGAAAAAGATAGTGCCTGGCAGGCATCTCGTAATTACACATTGTTCCGCTATCAGTTGGCGTGTAATGCAACAGGCGAATGGCCCACTAGATTCAATGGCGGCTTATTCACTTACGACCCAATCTTTGTTGACCATCGTTCTTCATCACCTATGTTCTACAATCCGGATTTTAGAGCGTGGGGCGCATGGACGGCACAGAACCAACGGTTGGTATATTGGCCCATGCTCATGTGCGGCGACTATGACATGATGAAACCACAATTTAATTTCTATAGAGACAACCTGCCAAATACGGTGGCTCGCACCTTTGATTCATGGGGCATTGAAGGATGCTCATTTTGCGAACAGATTGGCTCAGGTGGTCTTCCAATCGGCAGTCACTACGGTTGGGAACCGCCATACGGCAAGCGGCCGGCAGAAAAGGAGATGGGTTTGTCTGACCTGCATGCCACCTATTACACAACGCAATTGGAATTTGCTTATATGATTAATGAGATGTATCGCTATAGCGGAGAAAACATTTCATCTTATATCCCATTTATCAAACAAAGCGTCATCTTTCATTTTGAATATTTCCAAATGTTACAAAAACAACGCACCGGAAAACCCTATGACGACAAAGGGTTTTTGAATATAGAACCTTCTCACGCACTTGAAACATATCACGGCAAAAATGCAACCGATGTAATCTCCGCCCTACGTGTGAATCTTGAATGCCTTATCAACCTGCCTGATAAATGGGTGTCTGCTGAAGAAAAGAAAAAATTCAGCGAATGGCTCACTCGCCTACCTGACATAAATTATAGGATGCGCAATGGTTACAAGACCATTTCTCCGCTGGAAGAAGACAAAAAAACAATCAGCAATTATGAGTTACCACAACTGTATCCTGTTTTTCCCTGGGGTATTTATGGAATTGGAAAGCCCGACTTGGATGTAGCGATAAATACATGGCACTACGGTATTGATTTATGGCCCGGTGACACCACGTGGATGCCGGGTAAATCATTCTGGTTTGGATGGACACAGCAGGCTATCATGCTGGCCCGGATGGGACTTACATCCGAAGCAAAAGAATATATGCTAAAAAAAATGATGAATGCACGAGTAAATAATGACAAAAATGAATTCATGCGCTTCCCTACATTTTGGGGACCGGGGTTTGACTGGACTCCTGACCATAACCACGGAGGAAGCGGCATGAAAGCACTACAAGAAATGCTCATGCAAACACCGGACGAAAAAATTTGTATTTTACCTGCTTGGCCAAAAGAATGGGATGTGGATTTTAAACTCCACGCCCCGCAAAATACCACTGTGAGCTGTTCGTTTAAAAACGGAAAGATTGTTGAATTAAAGGTTGTGCCTGAAAGTAGAAAAAAAGACATTATTACAAACTTTTAATAAAATTATTATGAATCAAACTTGTTTACAAGTAACACAAACACGAATGAAGAAAAACATGGAGTTTCATCCGACCATATTAAGAAATAATTTTCGGATAATTAAATCAATCATCCCATTCATGGTTGCAATAACAATATCATCCTCAATTCATGCACAAAACACAACAACAAAAAGCAATGCACAGATTGAAGCTGAAAAAAAATTTGAAATCAATCTGCGCGAAAAACTTAATAATGCTGAAAAACCCAACCTGAATGGAAAATACAAGGCCGACTTCGAATCTCTGAAACAATACCAGATTCCGGCATGGTACGAGGATGCAAAATTCGGAATCTTCATCCATTGGGGCATTTTCTCTGTGCCGGCTATTTACGACTGTTGGTACGGCTACTGGATGTACCGCGAACCACAGGATATGCTCAGCGACTGGTTTCGTCAACATAAATATGCAGCCACTCGTCCGCATCATTTAAAATATTATGGTCCTACGGATAAGTTCGGGTATAAAGATTTTATCCCGATGTTCAAAGCTGAATATTTTAATGCAACTGACTGGGTGAAACTTTTTAAAGAGTCCGGTGCAAAATACGTGGTGCCTGTTGCTGAATTTCACGATATGTTTCTAATGTATAACAGCGAGCTCTCGCGATGGAATTCTGTAAATATGGGTCCCAAGCGCGATGTGGTGGGCGAGTTACGAAAAGAAGTACTGGCGCAGGGATTGAAATTTGGCGTATCATCGCACCGACTGTTTCATCATGATGAAGCATACTATAACCATAACGGTAAAAACGATGTAGATGATCCGCAGTACTGGGACTTATACTGGAAGCCCTTTAAAAACCCAAAAGTAGAAGACACTTTGTATATTGAAGAATCGATGGCACGTGCTGTTGAGTTGGTAAACAACTACCAACCCGACCTATTTTGGTTTGACGCCGGCACCTATAAACCTCAGTTCAAAGATTATTGCCAGACTATTGCAGCTCATTATTACAATCAGGCCGAAGCCTGGAAAAAGCCGGGCGTGGTGATCAACTACAAATGGGGTACCTATCCTGAAGGAACCGCTGTGCTTGACCTCGAGGCCAGCAAGATGGATTCGGTTCACTATCCTTTTTGGCAAACAGACATGAGTATGAATGAAGAGTGGGGCTATTCCTCGCAGGAAAACTATAAAACAGCTGAACAGCTCATCCATACACTGATCGACATTGTAAGCAAAAATGGTTCATTGCTGCTAAACATCTCTCCCCGTGCCGATGGTCATATTCCTTACGAACAACAGGACCGCCTGCTCGCTATAGGAGTATGGCTCAAAGTTAATGGTGAAGCTATCTATGGTACACGACCATTTAAAAACTTTGGTGAAGGTCCTACCAAATCCACAACGGATATGGTACAACAATTTACGGCAAAAGATATTCGCTACACCACAAAAGGAAAAACATTGTATGCCATTACAATGGACTGGCCAACCGAAACAGTAAAAATGAATCTGCCAACAGTAAAATCAAAAACAGCCGATGCAAAAATAACATTAATTGGCTATGATAAACCTTTACAATATAAAATTGAAAACGAAAAATTATTTGTGGAATTTCCAAAACTCAATCCGTATCAGCGTGCCTGTAAATATGCGTATGTATTGAAGATTGAAGGTTTTGAAATAAAATAAAAAAGGATGTAGTTTGTCATTTTTATCATATTGCTCTCTGTGACTAAATGCTGCTTTTCACAGCAGACATCACAACCCATCGAATTTTCAAAAGCCGGATTTTATACGATGTCCGATTGTGGTCGCGAAGTATTTGATTTTAACATAGGTTGGCGCTTCTTAAAGGGTGTGGCCGAACAGGCTCGTATGCCTGATTTTAATGATTCTTCATGGAATATTGTAAATACTCTTCAGCCCAATGCCAGCGGATGTGTGAATTATCAGGGGGAAGCCTGGTACCGTAAACACTTCAATGCAAATGTTAAATTGAAAGGAAAAGTCAACTACCCACATTATTGTCCATCTATATTTATAAATCAAGGCGACTTCTTCCGCCGTAATATCCCAATTGTTCGTGACGAATTTGTATTTTCGCCCCTGTTCGTCACGATAGTAAACCAATCGAAGGCAAAGTGTCATTTCCTGTTTCTCCTTTTTATATTTCAGGTGGATATGGTCAACGCGGTATACCCCATGTTCTTCTTTGCCAAGCGGTTTTTCAAAAAGAGTTTCCTGAACTTAGGCTCTGGCATTATCTTTCAACCTGCACACGAAATAGACCTGTTCATCTGTCCATTCTGCAAACTGCCTGTAATAGTTATAGGCTTTGTCGAAGACCAAACTGTTTTAGTCGATTATGAGCGCAAAAGCCTGAAAACATTGAAACAAAACCAGTTTAATATGTGTTATGCGCATACCCCGGTTAAATTTAAATCTAACAAAAAAAAGAAGAAATGAGGAAAAGTGATCGTAGAGAGTTTGTGAAAAACATTGCCGGCTTGGCAATTGGAGCTTCAATTTTACCACTTATGGGTAGCACAGAAGTTGATTATAGAAAACAAAAAAGAGTACTTGGAAGAACAGGAGAAAAAGTATCGATTTTAGGCATTGGCGGTTTCCATGTTGGAGATCCCTCAGTTCCCGAAGAAATAGCAATTGAGATTATCAGAACAGCCATAGATCGTGGAGTAAATTTTATGGACAATGCCTGGTCGTATAAAGATGGCCGGAGCGAAATCCTTATGGGGCGTGCCCTTCGCGATGGATACAGAGAGAAAGTTTTACTTATGACCAAAATTATGGCTCGTACGGTTGAGGAAGCGAAACAACAAATGGAAACCAGTTTAAACAGGTTTAAAGTGGATAAAGTGGATTTGCTGCAATTCCATGCAATTGCAAATAATGACGATGTGGATGCCATCTATAAAAAAGGATTGATAAAATGGGCAGAAGAACAACGAAGCCAGGGGGTATTTAAATATATCGGTTTTACTGGTCATGGCGATCCCAAAGCACACATAGATATGATTCAACGGGATTATCCCTGGGATACGGTGCAAATGCCGCTTAATATTGGTGACTTTCACCGAAGTGTTAGTTTTGAACACGATGTTTTACCACTGGCCATTGAAAAAAATATCGGGGTGATTGGAATGAAATCCAATGGGATGGGGAATCTTGGTAAGTCTGGTATTGCAAAACCAACAGAAGGCTTGCAATATGCCATGAGCTTGCCTGTATCAACAGTAGTGTCGGGTATCGATTCTCTTGAAATACTTGAAGAGAACCTGGGAGTATTTGAGAGTTTTCAACCCTTATCAAGAACTGAAAAAATGAATTTGCTTAACAGAAGTAAAGGAAAATCAGATCTGATTGAGCATTACCTGAGTAATCCAACTTAATTATAAATTCAACTTACAGATACAAGGATATTCAAATATGAGAAGTATGTTAGTTAAAAGGAAATAATTTAATATCCTGTTTTACAAAATACGAGCCTGAATTATTCACGGACTGCATTGTTTATCTTTCAAAACCGCCCATGCCCATGTCGCTGCCGGATTGCCATTCCACACAAACAAATGCCCATCGGATGCAAAGCTAATATCATCCTCACTGATTAAATTTGTCATATCAGCTTTAAACCATGTTGCTTGATTGTTATAGCTGGAATTGATTTCCAATTCATAGTAGGAATGAAAAGAAACTGATAATTCATGAAGCCAAAGGAAACTATATTGATTTTTCTGCAACAAGCCAGAATTTCATTATTTACCTGAATAGCAAATTGCTTGATACACAGTTAAAATACAGAGGCGAAAATCTGGAAATGCCTTTAATAAAATAAAACCTGTAAATATGAAAAAAGCATTGGGCGTATTCCATATGACCCGTAAAAAATTAAAAAATAAACAGATGAAACAAGCCATGGCAATAATCTTGACACACAGAGCAATGATATTCTGCATTGAGAGTTCCATGTAACCCGTAAAAAATAAATAATAACACATGAAACGAACCATTTATTTCTTACTTCTTGTTATAATAATAATCAATCCATTGTTGACATCTGGGCAAGAAAAGTCAGGCAATACTTCCAATTACCATGCTGTTAACGGAGCTATTGTCGGAAACAACACCGGTCGTTATAATAACCGTCCTCTTTACATTAATAACTCCAATGCATTCGTCCTTACCGGCGATCAGCCTATTGGTCGGATGGCTCAGGATCAATACGTGTATGGCACATTTATGCTGGCCATAGTGAGAGAAGGCAAAGCCAAATGGTTGCAGCAGTGTGATCAAATAATATCTATCTACAATCCCGGCAGGATGAGTTGGGAGATGAGCGACAAGGCCTTCCCCGGCTTGAAAATCATTCTCGAGATGGTGCCGATGGCATCAACAACCGGGATGGCTGTTAAAGTGAACGCACAGGGTACAGAGCCAGGTGATAAACTAATATGGACTTTTGGCGGGGCTCAGTGGCGAAAGAATCAAAATCTTTCGTGGAAATTTGACGTAATGGGCCAACCCGAGTTGCTTACCTGGGGATTTGTTTCGGAAGATTGCAGTAACAACAAAATTGAAATCTCTGGTAAAACATCATTCGTAAGTTTGATGGACAGCACATCCACCAAAAAGCTGTTTACCGTTGCCGGAAGCTGCAGCTCATCAGGAGTTGCAGATGCCGGAGAAGCTTCAGAATGGAGTAATGCTGCCGTATTTGGGCAATCAAAAGCAAATAGATTGCCTATATTAAAAGGAACGGTTATTCTCGATAAAACGAAAACAATTTATTGGGCTTTTGAAGCGTTTACCCTTAACAGGATTGACAATCCAGATTTATCGCAGGTTAACAATTCTGAGAATGCTTTTTCTGAAGGAATAAAACGCACCGAATCTTTTCAAAGCAGATTAAAAATTAACACCCCTGACGCATACTTAAATGCGGTAGCCGCAGCATCGGTAGCCGCAGTTGATGGCACCTGGTATCCACCGGTTTTTGTACACGGGGGTATGCAATGGAACATGCGATTTCCAGGTTGGCGCACCATCTTTGGCGGAACCATGTATGGTTGGCATGACAGGGTGAAAGACCAAGCGAAATTTTATTGCGATTCTCAAATTAAAACATCGGATAAAAAAGAGGCCAAAGCTGATCCTGCTACACTGCTTACAGGACAGCATCCCGACTCCAGGTTTTACGGCGTTGGTCGCATCAGCATGGATCAAAATTTCTATAACATGCAGACCCAGTTCTTTGACCAGATTGTTGAAGAATATCGCTGGACGGCCGATCCCAATCTGGGGAAATTCTTTCGCGAGGCCCTCGAATTGCATTTAATCTGGGTGCGAGATTGTTTTGATCCTGATGGTGATGGCGTTTACGAAAGTTATATTAATTCCTGGCCATCCGATTCGCAGTGGTATAACGGCGGCGGCACAGCTGAAGAAACCAGTTATGCTTACCGTGGTCATCTGGCAGCAAGGGATATGGCTCGCAATGCAGGAGATGCTGAAGCGGAGAAGTATCACAACCTGATGCTTGAAAAAATTAAAAAGGGCTTTTTTGAGATGTTATGGATTCAGCAAAAAGGGCACTCTGGCGCTTATCGCGAACAAGGTGGTCATGAACGCTTGCATGAAGACCCCTGGCTTTACAGCATTTTTCTTCCGATAGATGTCGGCTTAACTTCACCGTTGCAATCTATCGAATCCGTTTATTATACCGAATGGGCATTGCAAAACGACCGTATGCCTTATGGTGGTCGTCAGGTATGGGCATCCAATTGGGTTCCTTCCATTTGGTCGGTTCGTGAATTATGGCCCGGCGACAATTACCACCTAGCCCTTAGTTATTTTAAGAGCGGCTTGCCCAATGATGGATACGATATTTTCAGGGGAACATTTTTGCGAACAGCTTTTAACCATCTCTCTCCTGGTAACCTAGGAGGCGTTCAGGGTGGTGTTGATTTTGGCGATTGCACACATACTTTTACCCGGACTTTAGTATCTGGGCTTTTTGGATATCATCCCGATTATCCGAATGGAAATGTAGAAATAGCTCCTCAATTTCCAACCGAATGGAACCATGCTTCTATCGAGATACCTGATGTGAAAATTGCATTCAATCGCGAAGGGAACAAAATCAATTATTCTATCAAATTAAACCGCCTGGCAAATATCAACCTTGTGTTACCTGTTTCAGGCGAAGGAATTAATAATGTTACCGTGAATGGGGTTCCCGTTAAATGGGAATTGCTTGCAGGAGTAGGTCTCAGTTTGATAAATATCAATCTTCCTCAATCGGATAAAGCCGATGTGGTGATTGAATTGAAGAAATCATTGCCGTATTATGCAGCAGTTTTTCTGGAAGGAAATGTCGGTGAAATTATTAAAATCAGCACGAAAGATGCCAGAATCATTTCGGTTGAAGACCCACAGTCAGTCTTTGAACAGGAGAAACTGGAAAACGGAATGCTTACAGCTAAGCTATCCAGTCATGTAGGTTTTCATACGATAGTAGCATTGGTAAAAGCAGGTGAAGCTCCGCAAACGAGGGTTTTTCGTATCAAGGTGAATGATCCGGCTGGCGTGGCTAAAGAGGCAGCACGTTATGTAAGCACAGTTCCGGCAAATGCAAAATGGGAGAATATCAATATCAGCTCTCTTTTTAATGCTGATATTACTACTGTCTATCAGCAAAAATATCTCGAACCCAGAACCAACACTGTTTCTGTCAGGTTGGGAACAGATGGCTATTCCCCGTGGACTTTCCCTTACTGGGGCGGGAAACCTCCTACCATTAAATTGGACAATGTAAAAAAAATGTTGAATGATCAATCCTGTTTTATGACACAACAAGGAGTTTCTTTCCTTTGGAATGCAGGAGAGAAAAATATATCGTTTACCTCCATGTGGAACAACTATCCGAAAAAGATTGAATTTCCGGTCAATAAAAAAGGCGATGCTATTTACTTCCTGATAGCCGGATCGACCAATGTCATGCAGTGCCAGATTGCCAACGCAGTTATACGGCTCTATTATGCCGATGGACAGACAGATTCGCTGGAACTGATACCTCCTGTAAATTATTGGAATTTGAGTCCCATCAGTCCTCACCCAACAGGCCCGGGACAAATCAGTCCAACTGACTACACAATTGATGTGAACCGCTTTTGTTTGCCGGAAAAATTACCTGAGGTCGTGGTTCTGGGAGAGAATTGTCGCGCCATGCTTTTAAATTTGAAATTGCGTGCCGGCGTTGAACTAAAATCGATTTCTCTCGAAACGCTCTCGCAAGAAGTGGTTGTAGGTTTATTAGGCATTACGGTAATGAGTTTAAAATAAAATTTGAAATAATTGATGATAAAATAATAATCGTATGCACAGACAAATCCCTTTACTAATAGGATTTTTGGTTTTGATAGTTGGATGTAATCATAAGCCAGAATATAAAAATCCGGTTATTCATCACAACAGCCCCGATCCTGGAGTCTATTACCATGAAGACAATCAGACTTGGTATGTTTATACCACCGACAGATTTGCTGCCAAATCAAAAGACCTTGTTAACTGGACGCCTTTAGATACAGCAAAGATATTTTCATCGTTGGGCGAAGGCGAAATCTGGGATCCTGTTTTAAACAAACGCGATGATGGTTATCTCTATCTTAACTATACGTTGAATCAGCGATTATATGTGGCAAGGGGAAAATCACCAGAAGGACCATTTGAGTATCATGCCGGTCCTCTGGTTGATCACTGGTCTATTGGAGCTGATTACTTTAAAGATGATGATGGGAAAGAGTATCTGTATTGGAGTGAAGGTGGTTGCGAAGGTACTTCAGGTCCCTGGATGGGCGAGCTTGTAAACAACATGACAGCCCTTGCCAATGTGCAACATTTATTTAACAATGCTGATGTGGGAAAGTGGGTTACTGAGTGTGTGGTTGAAGGTCCTTTCATGTTGAAGCACAAGGGAATTTATTATCTTACTTTCACCGGAAATGCAACAGGCCCCAATTATGCTTTTGGCTATGCAACAGCAGCTTCGCCACAAGGTCCGTTTACCATGTATAAAGGTAATCCCCTGTTTAAATCGACGGGAAATTTTATTGGCCCCGGCCATGTTGGATTCAGAAAATCAAGCGATGGAAACCACTTGTTTGCTTTTTATCACAGTGGCTATAAAACCTGGCCGGATGGAAGATATACCTGTGTTGTAAAAGCTCAGTTTAAACCAGATCCAAATGGCGGGATTGATATTTTAGATGTGCCGGCTCCGTCGGATAGTTTACTACACTATCCAGAGTATGAAAAAATAAAAAACAAAAATAGAAATCAATAAATTGACAGAAACAATGAGGAAATGTATTTTACTATTTCTTTCAGTTATACTTTGTACAATTGTTGCAATTAGCCAGCAGCCTTACAAGGTGTTTTTAATGGCAGGACAATCGAACATGGCCGGAACCTGCGGTAACGATCAGGATCCTGAGCTTGTTGCCCTGAGTGCACCGGATGAAAACATTCAGATCAAAGTGTTCGGAACGGCAAGCTATGGCTGGGGACCCATAAAATCAGGACTAGGTTCAGTGGAAATTGCAACAGGGCCTGAGCTTACATTTGGTCATGACATGGCTGATTACTATTCCGGAAATAATCAAATCCTGATTATCAAGGGAGCCTGGTCTGGAACGGATCTTAACGTGAACTGGCGTCCTCCATCAAGCGGTGGCACAACCGGCGAGCTCTACACAACGTTCGTTTCTACGGTGAAAGCCTCATTGGCAGAACTTGATGTGCCTTACGAAATAGTTGGAATGTGCTGGCTTCAGGGCGAATCGGATTGCTTCAATCTGGCTTTCGCAAACCTTTACGAGAAAAACCTTACAAATTTCATTGCCGATTTGCGAAAGGATTTTAATGAACCGGACATGTTTTTCTCTATCGGACAGATTATGGAAGATCCTGTTTATACCCATTTCAGCGTAGTCAGAAAGGCTGAGCAAATTGTTGCGGAGAAAGACCCCTTAACCGGAATATTCGATCCTGAAGGTTTGCCTATTTCCGGCGGACATTGGATTATGACTGCCTGTGGGGACATTGGACATGGATTTGCCAGCAATATGATTTCACTGATTGAAGATACCAAAAGGGTTGGTATCGCCTATGCCCCCTGGTTTCCTCCCACTACTTGGGGCTCTGAAGGCGGTTGTACCTGGGCTATGCCGGCACTCGGTGCGTACCGGTCTGATGATATTGCTGTAATTGACCAGCATATCGACTGGCTTACTGATGCCGGCGTTGACTTCCTCCAGCTCGATTGGTCAAACAATATAAATTATACCCCCGGGTGCAATTGTCTAAGTAATATAAAAGCCATTGAAGATGCATCTGAAGTACTTTTTGACCGGATGGTATGGAGAAAAAACAATGGGAAATCCTGGATGAAAGTTGCAATCATGATCGGTGCCGGAGCCGATGAGGCTGCATATAGCGACGGCAGGATGAATGCCAAAGTCAACCAGCTTAAAACACAGTTTCTCGATAAACCTGACCGCAGGTCGGTTTATTATGAACACCGCGGCAAACCTCTTGTCGTTAATTATTGTAACGGCAGCTGGAATTATAACAACTGGAATCATACAAGCTTCGATAGCAGCATGACGATTCGTAATATGTTTGCCACACTGGTTCAAAATAATATGTACAATTCCACAACAAAAGTGTCAAAAGATGGTCTCTGGTCATGGTCGGAAAATGTGCATCCTCCAGCCTATTCCAATGATGGCCGACCTGAATGCCTTACCCTTCATGCAGCCCTCAGGACCTGCGGCTGGTTTCCCATCAATGAAACCTATCCTTCCGATATGCAGGGATGTATGAATCAATGGGGAGGAGCCAAAGGAAAGCGGAACGGTGCGACACTCAAAGAATCTTTCCAATATGCACGGGAATATAATGTGGATCTGGCAATGGTAATGTCGTTCAACGAGTGGACGGGTTGCAATAATAATCCCGGGGAGCAAAAAAATCCCGAATTCAGCAACGACATTGAACCCATGGAGGGCGGATATGGCGACCTTTACCTGCGGATTTTAAAGGAGGAAATCAGAAAATTCAAGGGAAACTGCAACCCTCAGACCATTAGCTTTAAAAACACTTTTACGGAGGTAACTGATAGTACTTTAATGATAACTGCCACATCCGGTTCAGGTTTACCCGTAATGATTGAAGTCGTTTCCGGACCGGCAGTTATTGATGGGAACCTGCTGTCATTTACAAAATCCTCCGGAACAGTTACTTTGCGTGCGTACCAGGATGGAAATGACACAATCTGTTCCGGTGAAGCTTATACCTCCTTTACTATTGACCATCAATGTATCGCTCAGACCATTTCATTCCAGGCAATTAACGATCAACCGGTCAGCCAGGACACCATAAAACTCATCGCTTCTTCCAACCGGGACCTGCTTTTGGATATGCCGGTTGTTACGGGTCCTGCATTCCTGATTAATGATTCAACCTTCCAATTAACCGGACAGCGGGGTACAGTCAAAGTCGAAATCAGCCAGTCGGGAAGCTATACTTACTGCGCAGCATCAAGTGTAACCCAATCCTTCACAGTTGCCCTGCCTCCCCATGCCTGCAACAATTGCGATGGCTACGTCAATTACGAAAGGTGGAATAATATTATCGGGGGAACTGTTGATCTTATACCCATTAACCTGCCTGCCGATTATAATTCAACCCTAACCAGCATGGATATGCCCAAGGATATAGGAGATGATTATGGCGCCCGCATCAAAGGCTATCTCTGCGCCCCATACACCGGAAATTACACATTCTATATAGCGGGGGATGATGGTGTTCAGTTTTGGCTCAGTACTGATATAGATCAAGAAAATAAAAAACTGGTCGCCTTTCATAACGGATGGACGCCTTACCAGGATTGGACTGTTTTTCCTACCCAAAAATCTGAAGCTGTTTCACTTATCGGGGGAGAAAAATATTATATGGAAGCACTGCTAAAGGAATATAAGGGAGGCGATCATCTTAGCGTTCGATGGACAGGCCCAAATCTGATTGATGAAATAATCTCCGGGGAGTTTCTTATTCCTTCGTGCAAAACACAAACCATAACACTGAATCCTTCTGCCAGAAGAATTTCCGACAGCTGTTTTATTGTAAGTGCTACCTCAAACTCAGGTCTCCCTGTTTCATTCGAAATTATCAATGGTGCCGCCACAATTAATGTGGATACAATCCAACTAACAGCAAAAAGTGCCCGACTTACTATTAAAGGAACTCAAGATGGAAACACTGAATATTGTACCGCTCAAGCCAAACAAATGACTTTTGTGCTCAATGTCTTGCAAACAACCGATGTAAACCCGGCATTAATACCGGGGTCTTTTGAACTTTTTCCAAACCCTTCCAAAAACCACATAACTGTAAGAATTGACAATTCCGGTAAAAAATCAGGTCAGATACAACTGAAGATAATAGATATATGTGGAAGAACAATGCTTTTCGATACAATAGGATTTGGAGGAGAAAGAAACCTTGATATTTCTGATTTCCCAAAGGGAATTTATATTGTGCAGCTATCAACTCCGGCTGAAAAATTCACAAAAAAACTAATTAAACAGTAAGCTTACATTTTAATGAAATACTAATTAAACATTGAATATGAGAACAATTCTTGCAATAAGCATTATGCTGTGTCTGTTTCTGACTAGTTACGCCCAGGAAAACGGACAAGTCCGAATCACAGGAAAAGTAAGCGATGCCACAACAGGAGAGCCTCTCCCCGGTGTGAATATTGTAATTAAGGACAGCTATGTTGGAACCGTAACGGGTTTAAATGGTCAATATTCCATTATGATCCAGGGGTCAGGAAAAATTTTGACATTCTCGTTTGTTGGATATATTTCACAGAATATCCCTGTGGAATCAACCAGAGTTATTGATGTTTCTCTTTCCGCTGATCTGGAAAATCTTGAAGAAGTAGTAATAACAGCACAGGCAAAGGGTCAGATCGGGGCACGCACCCAGCAGATCAACTCCAACACCATTATGAATGTAGTAGCTCCCGACCGTCTTCAGGAGAATCCTGATGCCAATGCAGTGGAAGCAATTGGCCGTCTGCCTGGAATATCAGTTCTTCGAAGTGGCGGTGAAGGTTCTGCTCTTGTAATCCGCGGCCTTGAACCAAGATATTCTTCCGTAACCCTCAATGGAGTTCAGATGGCATCAACCAGTAGCTCGGGGCGCGAAACAAATCTTTCAAGTATTTCTCAATATATGCTCCAGGGAGTAGAAGTTTATAAGGCACTTACTGCTGATATGGAAGCCAATGCTGTTGCAGGAACAGTTAACCTCAGGCTGCGTGAAACCCCGCAGGGTTTCCATTATCATGTTATGGCGCAGGGAGGATACAATGATCTTAACAACTATTTTGGCAACTATAAGTTTCAGGCAGAAGTAAGCAACAGAGTTCTGAAAGACAAACTTGGCGTATCGCTCTCTTTAAATACTGAAAGGGTGAACAGGAGTACCCAGACTATGAGCGCCGGGTATGGAACAAATAATTCATCCACAGAAACATTATTTCTTCTGTCTAATGCGGACCTGAATAATATTACAACCATAAAGAGCAGGCAAAACGCAATGCTTACCGTGGATTACAAATTACTGCCTTCAACAACCATATCATTATATGGGATGTATACATATACAAAGGATGATCATGAACGCCAGACAAAAAGCTATAATATGGAAGGAGACGGGGGTGTCTGGTTTAATTTCCTCGACAATCCCTTTAGAAACACAGATATATTTCAATCCTCTTTAAGCGGTGTAACAAAACTGAAGTTCCTGGAAATGGAAATTGATTATGGCCTTGTTTATTCAGAAAGTAACACAAGAGATCCGGATTCAAGGTCCTGGGCTTTTGATTTCCAGAAGGCCTCATCTGATGACAACACTACGATACCTATCCGTCAGCTCTACCCCAATGAGGTTATACCTTTATACCATGACAGTCCTGATTCTTTGCACAATCTCTATTTGTGGGATGTCAGTAAATCCTTCGGTGAAATGACCGATAAAAACTGGAATACCTATTTGAATTTCGAAATTCCTTATAGGATCGGACAATTTTTCAAAGGAGACCTGAAATTCGGCGGAGCTTATAGAATGAAAGACAGGTTGCAGGATTACAATGGAGGCGGACAATTGGTTAAGAATAATGACAACTTCAGAATACTTGCTGCGTCAGAGTTCGATTGGGCCGTGAGGAACCAGGGTGAACTTACAGCTGTCGGGCTGCAGGATTACAGGGTTGATGATTTTCTAAATGGAAAATATGATTTCGGATGGAATTTTAATATGAATCGCATGAATGAAATTACCAACTGGTGGAATTATACAACCGATACATATTTTTTGGAAAATCCTGATAAACTGACCCAGGGAGTTCAAAATTATGGATACCGCTATGATATTTTCGGATCCGTCATGAATGACCAGGATATTACAGAAAACTATAAAGCAGGTTACCTGATGACCGAAATAAACTTTGGCAAATGGATTATGTTCATGCCTGGTATCAGGTATGAGTTTTCTGATGGGAAATTGTTCGGGTATGACATTACTCCCCCTACCCTTGCTCCTATGATGCATGAAACACTTCCGATTACAGGTAAAACTGCTGAGAGGGAAGATGAATTCTGGCTACCCATGGTTCACCTAAGAATTAAGCCAGTAAAACCATTCTATGCGCATTTCGCATATACCCAAACACTTAGCAGACCTGATTTTGGAATGTTTTCACCCAACCAGTACATTAATACCGGGTTTGCACCCTTTTCAATCGATATTGCCACCCCCTATCTGAAACCTGAATTCTGGACTAATTATGATGCCCAGTTCACTTTACATGGGAATAAGATAGGACTTATTTCAGTTTCAGGCTTTTACAAAACTGTAAATAATAAGATATGGCGAAGAAACTATAAACGTTTGAAGGGAGATGATATTATTCCTCCATTCCCTGACGCTGCAGTTGTAAACGTATCAACCTGGGAAAATCATGATAATCCCATTTATCTGAAAGGACTGGAATTTGAAGTCCAGACCTCATTCTGGTACCTGCCCAAGCCCTTTAGTTATTTTACTTTCTATGGGAACTATACCTTAACATCCTCCCAGACCCAATATTCTCAATCAAGAATCGAAAATATAATTCCTGTCGGTGGCGGAAGACCGGTTCCTACCAGGATTGACACTGTCTACACAGGATCGATGCTGTATCAGCCCAAACATATCGCAAATGCTTCCCTGGGATTTAACCGGAAAGGTTTGAATATATGGCTGTCATTCCAATATAACGGCCTGATTTCCACATCAAAAGATCCACAATTAAAAGAAAGAGACGGTTTGAAAGAAGCATTTAACCGCTGGGACTTGCAGATTACCCAAAAATTACCGAAGAAACTTAAGGGTCTTGAACTCATGGCAAACTTTGCAAATCTGAACGATATTACAGAAACCAGCCGTTATTATGGAGATCCCCGGCCAACCTACCTTGAAAACTATGGATTAACGGTTGACCTGGGTGTAAGGTACAGGTTTTAGAAAAAAACCTGCCTTTGAATGCGGTAATAGTAAGAGCTCATAAATAGAATTCCTAAATTCAACCTACAGATACAAGGATATTCAAATATGAGAAGTATGTTAGTTAAAAGGAATCAATCAATAATCGTGTTTTTTGAATTATACCTTATCAAAGATTGTATTACTAATTCAAATTCTTCTTTACTGAAATTCTTTTCATAATACCTTTTTAACAGGGCAACTTTTAATTCCGGATCAGAAATTTCCGGATTTAATTTTCTTAAATTACTGATAACAAGTATTCTTCCAAAATTAATAGCTTCCACCCCAATATTGAAGCGTTCTTTCATGGTCTTATGAAAAATGATGTCGCGCTGAATCTTTTGTATTTCTTCGGATGTATCTTCATGAATAAATTAATCCATAAGAATTTAAGTTAAGCTTGTTGCACCAGTAAATAATATAGCTAATGTCTAAACCAGGTATTGCAATCAGGTTTTCAATGTCATTTATCTGTTTATCACTTTTCAATTGTTGGATCCAGGCAATTTTTGAAATCACCAAATCTTCCGGTGAAACTATCCAAACATCAAAATCTGCAATGGATTCTCTCCTTCGTCTTGAAAACTCATTATTTCTGTATTCTGTTTCCTTTTTTAAAATGAAATCAACTTTAAAACCTGTTCGGAGATTTATTACTTTAAACATTCCATATCGAAGGATTTCTTGTTTAACAGTGTTTATATTAATGTAATAACCCTCGCTAAATATTTCAAAAAAACTGTCCAAATATGTTTCCTTTAGTTCAATCACAATATCAATATCCAAAGACATTCTTGGCACAGAATACACATTTACGGCTAAACTACCTGATAGCATATAAGGGATATTCTTTTCTTCAAGCGATTGAGTTACTCTCTGTAATAAATCTAAAATTATATCAACATTTTCTTATAAACACAGCTTCAAAAAGCACTAATTAGAGTCTCTCTATAGTGTCAGACAAAGTTCACTTTTTTCGTTTACATTTTTTGGGATTGCCCGCGGAGCGCGCAATCCCAAAAAATATTAACTATTAATATTAGTGTCTGGTCACTTTATGGTCTGACACTAATTAAAACAAGAACGAAGTTAGTTTTTTTTCAAAGTCTAAATCAGTTTTTGATTCGTTTAAGTAAATTAATTTAGAGAATAAATAACTTTACTGACCCAATCGGCCATTTTTGCCAAAACGAGTCGTTCAATGCTAAATAATGCAAACTAATGATCAAAAAGTACAATCCTTAAAAAGGATTTGAATCGTATATTAGCCATAATTCCAAAATACAAAATACGATGAAACCATTCACTGATAATGCAATCAAAAACACGATCTGCATCCTAATGATTTTCATGATCCCTTTATCGGCTATGGCTCTAGAACCCTTATTCGACGGGGACAAGCCGACAGCAAGCTATAACAACCAATATAGTCAAACCTTTAATACAGCATGGGACGGCACCCTGTTTTATGGCCAATGGTCATCAATGGAGCCAAACATTTTTGGAGCAGCTGATATTTCAGCAGGCTATCTGCAATTCGTCTGGGTTGCCAAACGCATAATCTGCTCAAAGACTTCGTATGTTTCGCCATATGTTGTTGAAACCGATATTGACTACAATGGAGGTAGCAGTCGCGGTGGGGTGGTTATCAGGGCCAATCCCAAAACCCCCGACCAGGTTCAGGAACCTGCAGGAGGCGACCCCGGCTTCAATCGGGAGGGAATTGCCATTTATCCTACACTTGCAGGAGATTCTATGATCGTACAGTTTACAGGCAGTTATAATGCCGATGCCACACAGGCAACAAGAATAAAAGTCGGTAAGCCCTCAGCTGTGTCTAATCTGAGAGACCGGGGACGTCTCAGAATAGAGGATTTTGGAGCATCGATCTATATCTATTTTAATGACGCTCCCTACATCCGGATTGATCTGGGCGGAAAGACCGGCAATCTGTATACCTCAGGTACGGTTTATAATTCGGAAATGCAATCTGCGGGAACTTTCACAGGCATGGAAATTGAGATTTCAGGCAAGATTGCTATTGCTCAGCGGGACGCCGCGCTTAAACTTTATAGCGTATCAATTCAATACAATGATCTTGAAAAACAATCGATAATTCTGGAGCCCATCGGAAAAAAACTGATTTCGGATCCTCCTTTTACGCTATCGGCAACAGCGACCTCAGGCTTACCCGTTGAATTTAAACTAATTTCCGGTCCTGCAACTTTAGAAGGTAACACCATAACCTTAACCGGTGGAACAGGCACAGTTACATTCTCAGTCAATCAAAGCGGAAATGCAGTCTATTATGCAGCCCCAGAAATCATTCGTTCAATTTATATTGGCGATCCTTCTACCGCCGAAACACCTCCCTCGAGTCAGGACTATGTTGACAACTGGGTCGTTACGGATGCCCTCGACAGGCCGTTGACTTCCTTTGCTGAGGCGGGACCAAAAAGAGACGG
This sequence comes from Chitinophaga pinensis, assembly GCA_945863035.1. Classification (GTDB taxonomy): domain Bacteria; phylum Bacteroidota; class Bacteroidia; order Bacteroidales; genus JACJXF01. Next base: position 26,056 of record CAMAZH010000026.1, read on the forward strand.
GAAAACTGTCGGGGTTTTTTACTACACATGGCACGGCTTTCACGGAGACAAGGTGTATGACATTTCGAAGATTATACCGGCCTACATCTCCGATCCGCTGAGCCCCAACAACCCAAACTGGGGGCCTCCTGGATCGTTCCATTATTGGGGCGAACCCGAAACAGGCTATTCACGTTCAGAAGATCCCTGGGTGATTCGTCGGGATCTTCAGATGCTTTCCAATGCCCATGTCGATTTCCTTTATATCGATGTGACCAATGCATACACCTATCTTGAAACTGTAAAAGTTCTATGTGAGGTTTCTCTCCAAATGAGAAAAGAAGGTATTTATACCCCTGAGATTGCTTTCACAACTAAAGCCTTCAGCGGGATCATCATGAATAATCTTTATGATGAGTTTTATGCTTCGGGCATGTTCGAGGAACTTTGGTTCAAATGGAACGGCAAACCTTTAATCCTGGGTGATTTTGACGATCCTGAATTGAGGCCTGAAGTAAAAGATTTTTTCACAATACGGTATTCATGGGCATGGACCGACACCAAAAACAAGCCTAACCACTGGCAATGGGTGGATACCTATCCCCAGGACTACGGATGGAGTACCGATCCCTCCGTTCCCGAGCAAATCATTGTTTCGGTTGCCGAACATCCTGTTAGTACGCGCGGAACCAGTCTGAGCAATAATACTGAGCCTCCTGTTAATAATCTTTATCTGACAGAGTTCACCGGACAGGGCCAACACGTCGCCGAGCAGTGGAAAAGAGCTCTGGAAGTAGACCCTCCTGTTGTTATGGTTACCCAATGGAATGAATTCGTGGCTCAGCGCTTTATTTGGGAGGCAGGTAATGGTACCTATGCAGGAAGGCCCATCAAAAACGGAGACTCTTACTTCGTGGATGCATTTACCGAGGAATTTAACCGTGATATGGCTCCGATGAAAGGCGGTCATACGGACAACTTCTATTATCAGCTTGTTTCCAATATCCGGAAATATAAAGGTATGTCGCCACCTCAGGAATTTTCCTCCCCCACAACCATACTTATTGACGGGGACTTTGCAGAATGGGCCAACGCCAGTCCTGTATTTTTGGACCCTCCGGGCGACATTATGCATCGAAACTTCAGAGGATACGATCCTTCTGTAACCTTTGTCAACAATACAGGCAGAAACGATATTATTGAATCAAGGGCAATCTATGATGAAAACAACATATACTTCTATGTCAAAACTAAAGGAATCATGAGCCCATCAACAGATCCAAACTGGATGTTGCTCTTCCTCGATGTCGACAGAAATAAGGGAACCGGTTGGGAAGGTTACGATTATCTGGTCAACTATGGAGTTACTTCGGAAACCGAAACGACCTTAAAACAGTGGGACGGGGTCTCTTGGGTAAACGAACTTGCTGTTTCCTATGCTGTAAACGGAGATGCTATGGAAATAAGTATTCCAAGAAATACCCTGATGCTGAGTTCAGGAACCCCACAGTTCCATTTTCATTGGGCCGACAATATCCAGAAAATGAACGATATCGCCTCATTTTTTACCGAGGGAGAATCGGCACCCGACCGAAGGTTCAACTTCAATTACAGTAACTCCAATACTCCTGAGAAAATTCAGGAACCCTATACAAATCTTACAATCCCCGGAATTATTGAGTTTGAGGATTTCGATAAAGGGGGAGTCGGCCTTGCCTATGCCGATGCTGATATTTCCAATATCGGGGGGAAATACAGGCCCGATGAATCGGTCGACATCGATATTGATGAGGCAAACAGAAAATTCGTAGGGTGGACAAATTCTAATGAATGGCTTGAATATACTGTAACAACTTCCGGAATTGGAATGTTTAATGCGGTTATCCATTATGCTGCATCAAAAACCGGAAGCGAAGCAACCATTTCTTTCAACGGTAGGGACAAATCTGGAATTATTGCATTCCCATCAACCGGTGGAATTGACATATTTGGCACCAAGGAAATCAGCCTTAGGCTTTCTGCCGGAAACCAAATCATGAGGTTTTTCATCGGGAAATCAACAGGGGAATTTAAAATCGACAAAATAGAATTCTCTGAAGAGAGCGTTGTTTATCCCGGAGAAGGGGAAGGGCTCACCCGTAGTTTCTGGACAGCAAGCGCTGGTGGGAGAACCTGGTTTGTGGATTCAATATGTGCGGAAACCGATCCCAGTATAGATGAAAACTGGCTGGATGTATCACCTGGCTGCGAAATAACAAAAGATTTCTGGAACGCGCGCTGGGATGGCAACATCGAAGCTCTCTACTCGGAAACCTACACCTTTAAAATAACAACAACCGACCGCGTCAAATTATGGATTAACAATACGCTACTTATTGACAAATGGACCGCTACCAGTGGATTGCAAACCTATACCGCTGAAATCGCTTTAACAGTGAACGAAAAAGTTCCAATTCGTCTTGACTTTGCCGAATCACTAGGCGATGCAATTGTAAAACTGGAATGGAACAGTCTATCCCAACCTCTTGAAGTGGTTCCTTCTGCTCAGCTCTTCCCTTTACCTAAGGCTACCACAGGGATTTCAGAAAACGATAATTTCAAAATAAACCTGTATCCTAATCCGGCGGTAAACTTTGTTAAAGTTGTCAATGTATCAGAAATATGGAGCTATTATCTTCTGGATCTGCAGGGCAGAAAAATAGTGCCAACAACGGAAGTACATCAGAGCTCGCAAACAATAGATCTTTCGAACGTAAAGAATGGGGTCTACTTCCTGTATGTTGTGAACCCGGGTGGAACCAGAGTGCTTAAAATTGTAAAATCAGGTATGCAATAGATCTTGTGCCGGATACTATAGCTCAGTTTTCAAAGTTTTCGTGAAAATGTTCACGAAACAGAAGCATTAGTCATTTTGTGTAAACTTTTGCCCACTTTGTATATTGATTGCATAGCTTGTATCTGATACTTTTAATCCGTAATTTTCATATCCTAACCATTAACTGAACTAACCTTTATGATCGGAATACTTTTAATAGCCATTGGCAGTCTGGGAGCAGCCAGTTTTTACGTCCCATTTAAAAAAGTAAAAAGCTGGGCTTGGGAGTCGTATTGGCTTAGCCAGGGTCTTGCCGCATGGATTCTTGCGCCCTTTATCTTCGCCTGGTTTACCCTGCCCAAAGGCGAATTGCTGAATATTCTTACAGAAGCTCCATCCTCCGCCAAATGGCTCGCACTGTTTTTTGGTGCTCTATGGGGAATGGGAGGACTTACCTTCGGGTTAAGCATTCGTTATCTTGGAGTTGCGTTGGGCCAAAGTATTGCCCTGGGCTTATGTGCTGCGTTCGGGACTCTTATTCCTCCCATCGTTGCCGGAGAAAACCTCTTTGGTTCCACAGCGGGAATCCTGACGCTTATCGGAGTTGCTGTTACGATCGCGGGTATTTCGATTATCGGATATGCGGGTGCTCTTAAAAACAAAGGCTTGTCGGAAGAAGAAAAACGCGCTGCCGTAAAGGAATTCGCCCTGAAAAAAGGTATCCTGATTGCGGTTTTCGCCGGGGTAATGAGTGCATGTTTCAACTTCGGTTTTGAAGCGGCAAAACCCATCGAGGAATTGGCAAGGCTTAAAGGTGCAAATCCCCTTTACCTGAAAAACGCATCTTTGATTTTCATCCTGCTAGGTGGCTTTATAACAAACCTTATTTATTGCGGATACCTGAACATAAAAAACAAGACCTACAAAGATTATTATACCGTTTCAGGATCCGTGTTTATAAATAATCTCTTCTTCACATTTTTGGCTGGCTTTTTATGGTTCCTCCAATTTCATTTCTATGGAATGGGTTCCAGTATGCTGCCTGAAAACATGCAGGTTTTCGGATGGAGTATACTCATGGCTCTGAATATTGCCATTGCCAATATCTGGGGAATCCTGCTGAACGAATGGAAAGGTACAAGCCGAAATACCATGTTGATACTTATTGTTGGTATTGCAATTCTCATCCTCGCAACCTTTGTCGTTAAGTTTGGATAAACAAGATATCACACCTCTCATTAAAACTTAAAAATTATGAAACGTGTCTCTTTTAAAATGAAGCTCAAACCCGGCATGAAACAGGAATACAAGAAAAGGCACGACGAAATATGGCCTGAACTTAAAGTATTGATCCAGTCGTCCGGAGTTTCCGATTATTCAATTTTTCTCGATGAGGAAACCAATATTCTTTTTGCAGTCCAGAAGCAAGGCGGAACCGAATCGTCACAAGATCTTGGAAGCACTCCAATAGTTCAAAAATGGTGGGCATATATGGCCGATATCATGGAAACAAATCCTGATAATTCCCCTGTTACTATTCCACTTGAAGAAGTTTTTTATATGGAATAGCTTATTCCAAAACACACAACAAACTTTATAACTTACACATTATCATGAATAAAAAAGAATTAGTTGAAAAGGGATACGAACTGGCAAAAGCGCAGTATGCCGCATTGGGCGTAAACACAGATGAAGCACTCAAACAGCTGAAAGAAGTTCAGATTTCTCTGCATTGCTGGCAAACCGACGATGTTGGGGGATTTGAGAGACCCGATGCTGAACTTACAGGTGGCGGGATACAGGTTACAGGTAACTATCCCGGCAAAGCAAAGACAATTGCGCAAATGCGCCAGGATCTCGACAAAGTCCTCGAGTTACTACCCGGAAGACAAAGACTGAATCTACATGCAATATATGGGGAATTTGGCGGAAAGCTTGTAGATCGCGACCAAATTGAGGTGAAGCATTTTCAAGGCTGGATCGACTGGGCTAAAAAACACGGTATTGGCCTTGATTTTAATTGCACCAACTTTTCTCACTCCAGGGCTGAGGATGGATTTACCCTTTCAAGCAAAAATGAAGAGAACCGCAAATTTTGGATCGAGCATGTAAAAAGATGCAGGCTCATCGCTGCCGAAATGGGCAAACAACTTGGCATGCCAGCGGTTCATAATATCTGGATACCCGATGGTTCCAAAGACATACCTGTTGACCGCTATACCCACAGGGCCCTTTTGAAAGACTCTCTGGATCAGATTTTCGCGGTGAAATATCCGAAAGAACATCTGAAAGATGCTATGGAAAGCAAGTTGTTTGGTATCGGCGCCGAGGCTATGACTGTGGGATCGCATGATTTCTATCTCTCCTATGCAGCCAAAAACAACAAAATGATATGCCTTGATAATGGCCATTTTCATCCCACAGAACAAGTAGGAGATAAAATCTCTTCCTGCCTTCTTTTTGTGGATGAGCTGTTATTGCATGTTACCCGGCCAATCCGTTGGGACAGCGACCATGTTGTTATTCTCAACGACGATATTATGCTTATCGCTCAGGAAATCGTCCGTTGCAAGGCCCTTAACAGGGTTAATATCGGATTGGACTATTTCGACGCGTCGATGAACCGGATCGGAGCCTATGTAATCGGTACCCGCGCCATGCAACAGGCACTGCTTTTCGCTCTTCTCGAGCCAATAGCAACCCTCACGAAATACGAAAATGAAGGTAGAAGCTTCGAACGCCTTGCTCTTCTTGAAGTCATGAAAGCAAAACCATTTGGCGCAATTTGGGAATATTTCTGCTTGCAGCAGGGAACACCGGTTGGTGAAGAGTATATTTCCGATATTCTACAATACGAAAAAGACGTTTTGCTGAAGAGATAAAGGTTTATCCCTTCCAATAACTTAGTTAGTTAGTAAGTGAGTAAATAGTTTATTTGGAGTATGCGGTAATGTTGATTCATTGCCGCATATTTTTCTTTAAGTCAAATTTTTCAAATTCTTTTAAATCAAATGAAACACGATGCTGTTCTGATATTCGATATTGGCAAGACCAACAAAAAAATAATGATATTTGATTTGAGCCTGAAAGTCCTGCATCAGGAGGAAGAAATATTTCCCGAAATAACCGATGATGATGGGTTTTCCTGTGATGATATCGATAAAGTTGAGACTTGGATTTTCGATGCGCTCACAAGGTATTCCGAGAGTTCTTCATATACTATAAAAGCAATAAATTTCGCAACCTATGGAGCGACCTTGATGTATGTTGACAAGAACGGAAAAAGGCTGACTCCGGTCTACAATTATCTGAAAGAAATACCTGAATCCATTTCCGAAGATGTATACCAGAGGTATGGCGGCAAAGCCGAGTTTTGCCGCAGGTCGGCCTCTCCTGCCCTTTCCATGCTTAATTCAGGATTCCAGATCCGATGGTTGAAAAAGGTTAAGCCTGAAGTTTTCGCAAAGGTTGAGCAAATAATGCATTTCCCTCAATACCTCTCCTACCTGTTAACAGGAAAAGTAACATCCGAATTCACCTCCATTGGCTGCCATACGGCAATGTGGGATTTCGACAATATGAACTATCACCCTTGGCTGGCATCGGAAAATATTTCACTTCCCCAGCCTCAACCCGTAAATTCCATATACACTGTTCAGGTTAATGGAAAAAAAATGGAAGCAGGTATTGGAATCCATGACAGCTCGGCATCACTTGCCCCTTACCTTCGAGGTTGTAACGATGAATTCCTGTTGGTCTCTACCGGAACCTGGTGTATCAGCATGAATCCCTTTAATCACACCCCGCTTACGGAAGATCAGTTAGCGAAAGACTGCCTGTGTTACATGAGCATTAACGGGACGCCTGTAAAATCATCGCGTGTATTTCTGGGACATATGCACGATGAAACCTTGAAAACACTAAACAGTTACTTTCCTGTTTCAGATGATTATTATAAAAAGGTTCAACCCGACGCCGCTATCATAAAAAGTCTCAGAAGTAGCAGAGGCAGCAGCCGTTTCTTTTTTAAGGAGGGAATCGATAACAATCAATCCGAAAAGACTTTCAACCTGAACCAGTTCAAAAATTTTGAGGAAGCCTACCATCAACTGATGCTCGATTGTGCATCCTTGGTGGCAGAATCAATCGATCTCATACTCTCCGGTAACACAGTAAAAAAGATTTTCGTAACGGGCGGATTTTCCAAAAACCCGATTTTCACCGGTCTTCTGGCACATCATTTTCCGGGGATGGAAGTCTACACCTCAGAAATATCGAATGCAACCTCCTTAGGCTGCGCGATGATAACAGTTGAGAAACTGGTCGGATTGGATGCCGTAAAAATTGATCTGGGTCTTAAAAAGCAGGAGGTGCTTTAGATCCTAATAATGAGTTGGTTGAGGTTGGTTGGAAGCGAAGCTTCCAACCAACCTCAACCAACTCCTGAAAATCGAAATAGCTTGTCATTCCGATCCGCCTGAGGCGGAGAGGAATCTCAAATCTTTTACCGAACAACAGTCAATAAAAATCAAGAAAATGCAAAAATTAGATACAGTTCTGCTGCATCCTGCGGATCAGATTACCGAAATAATCAGAAGAATATACAGAGCCGGTATGACCACCACATCCGGTGGCAATATTTCAATTAAAGATGAAGAGGGAAACATTTGGGTCACCCCATCGGCAATCGACAAAGGATCTTTGAAACGGACCGATATCATGTGCGTCAAGCCCGACGGATCGATCATCGGCCCTCACAAGCCATCTTCCGAGTACCCGTTCCACATTGCCATATATCTGGCGAGGCCCGATATAAAATCGATCATTCATGCTCATCCCCCTGCATTGGTATCGTTCAGCATTGTGAGGCAAATACCTAACACAAATGTTATCCCACAGGCCAAACATGTATGCGGTCCCATTGGGTATGCCCCTTACGCTATTCCCGGGGGAGAAGAACTCGGGAGGAATATAGCCCTGGAGTTTGAAAAGGGTTTCAATGCGGTGATAATGGAAAACCATGGTACGGTGGTTGGCGGAACCGATTTAAAGGACACTTTCATACGGTTTGAAACCCTCGAGTTTGTTGCCCGAACGATCATTGGTGCTCACACGGTTGGAAACCCTGTTTTCCTTACCGACACCCAGATTGATTTTTTTGATTCACATATCCCGGCCGACTTACCAGAAATGAAAACCGTATCGCATCCGGCCGATGAGCTTGCAATCCGCGGTGAGATAAGCAACCTTGTGAGACGAGCCTGCGATCAGGGATTGATGATAAGTTCATATGGAACGGTTTCCGTCCGTTGGAAGGGAGATGATTTTCTCATTACCCCGAGAAACATCCCCCGTTGGGAAATTGGATTGGACGACATCATCCAGATTAAATCAGGAATGCGTGAGCCCGGCAAACTTCCCAGCAAGGCAGTTAGTGTGCACCAGGAAATTTACAGGCTGAATCCCCATATTCATTCAATAATAATTACTCAAACCCCAAACATAATGGCCTATGGGGTTTCCAACATGAAAATGGACGTGAGAACCATTCCTGAAAGCTGGATATTCTTGCAAGACATTCCAATCTTGCCATTTGGAATGCAGTTCTCGATGGAGGAAAACATCTCCAAAGCCTTCAGCAAAAACACACCGGCAATAATCATACAGAATGATTCCGCAATTGTAACGGGACAGTCGCTTTTGCAGGCTTTCGACAGGCTGGAGGTTGCCGAATTCAGTGCCAAATCACTCATCATGAGCAAGCCTCTTGGCGAACTTGTGCCAATTGGAAGTGAACAAATCCAGGCATTACGGGAGAAGTTTTTGGGTAACTCATAATTAAAAGCTGTTAGTCATGAAAATCAAATCGTTTTTACCTATAATATTTCTGGCGATTCTCTTTGTTTCCTGCAAGGAACAGATCAAAGTATCCCCAATACCTGAAAAGCCATCAAACTCAGCGCAGTTTGATGAAAGAGCCCGGGAGTACATCTCCCCCGTTAAAATAATATGGCTCTCCGATACTTCGGGTAAATACCTTATTAACCCGTCGAAACTGCTTGAAAAGGGCAACGGTCAGGCCGATCTGGTGAGTAGCAACCTATTTCAGATGAAAAGCGATGGGAGCCACCATGCCGCGGTTGTGCTGGATTTCGGTAAGGAATTGCAGGGAGGCATTCAAATTGTCACAGGTATGTTTCCGGATCAGAGTCCAATTCGGGTGCGTATTACCCTTGGCGAATCGGTAAGCGAGGCAATGAGCGATTCCAAAACATCCTCCGCGACCAACGACCATGCAATGAGAGATTACACGCTGGAACTGCCGTGGTTGGGCAGGATCGATGTGGGAAACTCGGGCTTCCGATTTGTAAGGATTGAAATGCTGGATGAGGGTAGAAACCTGATATTGAAAGAAATCAGAGCCGTTTCGATATACCGGGATATTCCCTATCTGGGTTCGTTTAAAAGCAACGATGAGCTGCTTAACCAAATTTGGGCAACCGGAGCCTACACGGTTCATCTGAACATGCAGGAGTATCTTTGGGATGGGATTAAACGCGACAGGCTGGTATGGGTTGGAGATATGCATCCTGAAGTAATGACCATTCTTTCTGTTTTTGGAGCAAACGAAGTGGTTCCGGCAAGCCTTGACCTTATTGCTGAAATCACCAAACTGCCCGAATGGATGAACGGTATCAGTTCCTATTCGATGTGGTGGATACTCATTCAGCATGAGTGGTATATGCATACTGGCAATCTTGAATATTTGAAGAGTCATGGCAAGTATATATTCGAACTTCTGGAGCATCTGAAAACAAAAATTGATCCCGAGGGAAAAGAAATCCTCGATGGCACAAGATTTCTCGATTGGCCAACGAGTCCTAACACTGATGCCATTCATGCCGGACTTCAGTCGCTCATGGTAATGAGTTTCGATGCCGGAGTTGAGATCGCCAACCTGCTGGATGAACCTGAAAAGTCTAAAGATTATGCCGCCGTACGTGAGCAATTGAAAAAACATATTCCCAGTCCCAACGGAAATAAGTCGGGCGGGGCATTGCTCTCCATCTCAGGATTATCGGATCCCCTGAAAATGAATCAGGAATTGCTTGCGGTAAACGGTACCGAAGGAATTTCATCCTTTTATGGCTACTATGTGTTACAAGCTCGCGCAATGGCAGGAGATTACGATGGTGCCCTTGAAGTGATCCGAAAATACTGGGGTGGGATGATCGACCTGGGCGCCACTACTTTCTGGGAAGATTTTGATCTTGCGTGGATGGAAAATGCTGGTCGCATTGATGAGATCACACCGGAAGGAAAAGTTGATGTTCATGCCGAATATGGGAACTACTGCTATAAAGGCCTGCGGAACAGCTTCTGTCACGGCTGGGCATCCGGCCCAACCACATGGCTTTCGGAGCATGTTTTGGGTGTTAAGGTGCTCGAGGCCGGCTGCACGAAAGTGAAAATCGAACCCCATCTCGGAGATCTTCAATGGGTGGAAGGCTCCTACCCGACTCCTTATGGAGTTATTAAGGTAAGGCATGAAAAACAGGCAAATGGTAAGATTAAATCATTTATCAATGCTCCCAAAGAAATACAAATAATAAATTAGCAAAAATCATTAACCATGTATTCATCGCGTTTATTTAGTATAATACCAGAAAAAAATACTGGAAAATTTATTTCCCTTTTAACCATATTTCTATTTTCACTTCTCTTTTTTGCCGCCTGCCATAGAGGGGTGACTATCAACTCAGCGCAAAATCCCCAAACAGAAATCAGTTGTGTCTTTTCAGATCCTGATGGAGGCGAGCCGTTTTGGAGGTTTCTTAATCATGACGATAAACACTGGCACCACGCATCCGATTTCAATGAACTGAACAAAATGATTCGGTTGAGTAAAAACAAGGAAGTTTGGATTAGATTGGTAGTAAACCATAGTGCTGAAACTTTAAATAATAGTTATTTCAGAATAGCTAATACAGGCGAAGGTATTATTTACATCAACGGAATAGAATGGGTGAAGCTAAATCCAGGCGGATCTGATACAACAGATGTGATTATCTCTCCAAGACGTCCTGAAAACCTGGGAAAGAATGTCTATGCCATACATATTCTAAAAAGCGATTCTGTTGCTCCATTCTTTCTCGGGTTTATTCAACCGGGATGGATGGAAACCGATACCGAAACTGTTCCGCCAAATCATGTTGTGGATACCATGATGAGAGATGGAATGGTTTGTAAAGGAGGAGATGGATATTGGTACCTTACAGGTACAACAGGCGACAGCAGCTTCCTTCAGCCCGGAGAGAAAAACTGGTTGATAAGCGAAGGCATCCAATTATTCCGATCCAAAGATTTAACTAACTGGGATACAATTGGCTACGTATGGACTTTTGATAAGAATGCCACATGGCAGAAAGATTTCGGGACTATCGGGGGGAGAGGTCCTGCACGAGGTGTTTTCGCTCCACAGCTCCATTACATAAAAGGCAAATATTGGCTTATTTTTTCAGTTAACCATACCACAGTATCTCATCAGTTTGGAATTACGCTCTTGTGCTCTGATAAGGCTGAAGGGCCATACATTGATGTATCACCTCAGAGGCAGCTTACCAATGGGTTCGATCCGGATCTGTTTGAAGATGATGACGGGAAGGTTTATTTTTTAAAGCATGGAGGTGAAATTGCTGAAATGAAAGAAGACATGTCAGGAATTGCCTCACCTTTCCGGCAGTTGAGAGCAGCAAATTATCCTTATGTGGGCTACGAAGGTGTATTCCTTTTCAAACGCGACAAGAAATACTATCTTACTTCTGCCGAGTGGAATGTTCACCCGGATGGAAAAACCAGCTATGACAGTATGATTGCATCGGCAGATAGCATATATGGCCCTTATAGTAATCGCTATTGCGCACTTCGTTTTGGCGGTCATAACGGATATTTCGAAGGTCCCGACGGGGATTTGTATGCCACCCTGTGGTGTTATCCGGATAAAAGCCCCGAGTGGCAGATGCTCACAATTACCCGGATGGTTCAAAATAATCAGGATTTATGGCACCCCGCAAAATAATCCGAAAGAACCTTTATAAATTACAAACATAAAAAAATACACTCTTTAATATACTCATCATGAAAAAGCTTTTTTTTTCCCTGCTTGTCTTAATTTCAATTTCCGCATCTGGTCAAAAACTAATACAGGATCCTCAGTTAATTAGTTTCCGGAAATCTCTTACCAGCCTTGATTCCCTGATGAAAAAAGGCATAATGACGGAAGACTTGACCCAAATGAAGTATTTTACAGGCTATGCATATAAAACGCTGTATGACTGGGATCAGTATTTTGAATCCATAGTACAGATTTACATGGGCTGGCCTTCAGATTATATTAAGAACGGAGTGATTATTTTTCTAAAAAACCAGAAAGAAAATGGTTTTATCGCTCGCTCTGTTCCTTCAAACGAATGGCATGATCCTGAGCATGTGAAACCCTTTCTTGCACAAATTGCCTGCTTGGTTTATACGGCTTACGACGAAAAAGACTGGATTCTTCAGGAACCTTACTTTTCAAAGCTGAAAAAATATCTCGATTATTGGTTGGTAGATATGGACATCAATAAAAATGGATTAAGCGAATGGATGAGCGCACCACATACCGGCATGGATAATCAGCATGAACGTGCAGGATTCTGGCTCGATCGCGGTTGTGAAGGTGTAGATCTGAATTGCTACATTGTGAAAGAGTGTAAAGCCTTTGCCAAACTTGCACGGCTTGCAGGCAAGGAAAACCTGGCCAAAGAATACGAAAAGAAAGCTCAGGAACGTACTGCCACTATTCAGAACTTGCTTTGGGATGAAAAAGACGGCTTTTATTACGACAGGAAAGTTGATAAAGACAAACCTCTTTCAAAAACTGTCTGGGCTCACAATATCATGAATGGAATGTCGGCAGGTCAATATAAAATCCCTGTAAGATCTGTAGCTGCCTTCACTGTTTTGTGGGCTGAGGTTGCAACCCCTGAGCAAGCCAAAAGAATGATCAATGAATACCTTACCAATCCAAGAGAATTCTGGACACCCTACCCTATTGCAACATTGTCAAAATCCGAACCCGGTTACTCTCCAGTTTACCATGTTACCGATATGGGCTGTAGCTGGAGATCAACAATCTGGATACCAACCAACTACATGGTTTACAACGGCTTGAAATATTATGGTTACGATCAGATAGCTTCTGTACTTGCTCAACGAACAAAAGAGTTAATGGATAAAGCAGGGAATCGCGAATACTATGAAACAGAAACAGGAAATGGTTTGGGTTTGGATCCCTTCTGGGGCTGGAGTCTTTTAGGGCATTTCTTTATGCTTGAAGAAGATTTGAAGTGGGATATAAATTCAGTTGATTAGTGTTTCACAGCGAAACAATATTTCGACTTTTAACAAATATTCAAATACCATGTACCGATCGATAATCATCTTGCTTATTGCCCTGCAGACTATTATTTCCTGCAAGAATATGGACAGTTCCAACCTAAGCGTAAAGAATCTCCGCTGTGATAATCAGGAGAATCCGTTAGGAATCGACACCTCATCCCCTGGGCTATCCTGGCAAATAGAATCCATCAACGATTCTGTAAGTCAGACCGCATATCATATTCTTGTTTCTTCAAGTCCGGAGCTCCTCAAAAAGGATGTGGGTGATTTATGGGATTCGGAAAAAACGATGGGCAAGAATTCCAATCAGGTAATTTATTCAGGGGAAAAAATCGAATCCGGGATAAGCTGCCATTGGAAGGTCAAAGTATGGGATCAGAATGGGGCTTCAAGTCCCTGGAGCCAACCTGCTGAATGGAGCATGGGACTGTTGGATTCATCAGATTGGAAGGCCAAATGGATCAGTTCCGGCCAAGCTGACAAATCTCCAATGCCTTTATTCAGAAAGGATTTCAACGTAAGTGACAAAATTAAAAGCGCCAGGGTTTACATCTCGGGAATGGGGTATTACGAGGCATGGCTTAACGGCAAAAAAGTGGGCGATCATGTATTGGATCCGGCCCAAACCAACTATGACAAATATGCTCTTTACTCCACTTACAACATAACAGACCTTGTTATTGCAGGGG
>CAMAZH010000027.1 GCA_945863035.1 Chitinophaga pinensis
TTTCTAGTACTCATCCCAACTCTTAATGGATATCTCATCAATGTCCATTTTGCAGAACGCGATGATAAACGCGCTTGCCAAACGGGCATTTGTAATTAGGGGGATGTTGTAGTCAACCGCGCTTCTCCGTATCATATAATCGTTCGACAATTCCGATTTGGTAAGATCCTTGGGTATGTTGATTACCAGGTCAATCATTTTGTTTTTCAGGTAATCAAGCGTGTTGGGCTGCTTGTCCTCATCGGGCCAGTGCAGGGGCGTTGATTCGATGCCGTTAAGCTTCAAAAAGTTATGGGTGCCAAAGGTGGCAAAAAGGTTGTATCCCTTTTCCGTGAGCAGGCGACAGCTGTTTACCAACTCAACTTTCGAACGCATGGGTCCGGTAGACAACAGTATATTTTTCTTGGGGATACGATAGCCCGTCGAAAGCATGGCTTTAAGCACAGCGTCATAAAAGTTGTCGCCGATACAACCCACCTCACCGGTCGATGCCATGTCCACTCCCAGAACGGGGTCGGCCTGCTTGAGCCTCGAAAACGAGAACTGCGGGGCTTTTATTCCGATGTAATCCAGATCGAAAATCGATTTAGAGGGCTTTTCAACCGGTACTTTTAGCATGACTTTGGTTGCAAGCTCAATCAGATTGGTTTTCAACACCTTCGACACAAAGGGCATGCTTCGCGATGCGCGCAGGTTGCATTCGATAACTTTTATGTCGTTGTCCTTGGCCAGAAACTGGATATTGAAAGGACCGGTAATTTCCAGGTTGCTGGCAAGCTGTCGTGCGATTTTCTTGATTCTCCTGACGGTTTCGAAATATATTTTCTGGGGAGGGAAAACCATGGTCGCATCGCCTGAGTGAACCCCTGCAAATTCGACATGTTCGGAGATTGCATACGAAAAAAGCTCGCCTTCACGCGCCACAGCGTCAATTTCGATCTCTTTGGCCTGTTCGATAAACTCGGAAACCACAACAGGATATTGCTTGGAAACCCTGGCTGCCAATTTAAGGAAATGCTCGAGCTCATCAGTGTTCGAAACCACATTCATGGCAGCGCCCGAAAGCACATAGGAGGGGCGTATCAGGACCGGGAATCCCACTTTCGTAATAAACTCGGATATTTCTGCCATACTGGTCATCTCCTGCCAACGGGGCTGATCGATTCCCAACTTGTCCAAAAGGCTGGAAAACTTATGACGGTTTTCGGCTTTGTCAATCGAAAGCGGAGAGGTTCCCAAAATTGGAACGTTCAGATTATACAATCGCATTGCAAGGTTATTGGGAATCTGTCCTCCCATGGAAACAATCAATCCCTTGGGATTCTCGAGCTCCACAATGTCCATAACCCGCTCGAGCGAGAGCTCGTCGAAATACAAGCGGTCGCAAACGTCGTAATCGGTACTTACGGTTTCCGGATTATAATTGATCATGATGGAACGGTAGCCTTCGTCGTTAACCGTATTTAGGGCGTTAACACTGCACCAGTCAAACTCAACAGAACTTCCGATCCGGTATGCGCCGGAACCCAGTACCACCACCGACTTCATATCCGACTGGAATGTAACGTCGTGCGTACTCCCGCTATAGGTAAGATACAAATAATTGGTTTGTGCGGGGTATTCGGCAGCAAGGGTGTCAATCTGCTTCACATAAGGAACGATTCCCACACTTTTTCTATAGTTTCTGACTTGTAACAGGCCGTCTTCCATTTCCGATCCCTTAAGAACCAGCCTTGAAAGCTGGAAATCACTGAAGCCTGTCACCTTGGCTTCTTTTAAAAGTTCTATGGGAAGGGTCTCGAGGGAATTGTATCCTTCGAGTCTGTTCTTGATTTTATAAATTCTATCCAGTTTCTGCAAAAACCAATGATCGATTCTGGTGAGTTCATGAATTCTCTCCAGCGAAAGACCTTTTTCAAGAGCCTTCTCGATGACGAAAATTCTCATATCCGTAGGCTCGTTGAGTTCTTTCTCGATATCCTCGAACTCGAGATCGTGATTTCCGACAAATCCGTGCATACCCTGCCCTATCATCCGAAGGCCTTTCTGAATGGCCTCCTCGAAAGTGCGGCCAATCGACATCACCTCTCCTACCGACTTCATACTGCTGTCGATGAGTTTGCTCACACCGGTAAACTTGTTCAAATCCCAACGGGGGATCTTGCAAACGATATAGTCGAGCGATGGCTCAAAAAATGCAGAAGTTGTTTTGGTAATGGAGTTTTTGAGTTCATGAAGACCATAACCGAGCGCGAGTTTGGCTGCCACGAAGGCAAGGGGATATCCTGTAGCTTTGGATGCAAGGGCACTGGAGCGCGACAAACGCGCGTTGACCTCAATAACACGGTAGTCCTCTGAAAAAGGATCGAGTGCATACTGAACATTGCACTCTCCCACAATTCCGATATGGCGTATCAGTTCAATGGCTATTTTGCGAAGCTTATGGTATTCGCTGTTTGTAAGCGTCTGCGAAGGAGCAACAACAATACTCTCCCCGGTATGGATTCCCAGTGGGTCAAAATTCTCCATGTTGCAAACGGTGATGCAGTTGTCGTATTTGTCACGAACAACTTCGTATTCAATCTCTTTCCATCCTTTAAGTGACTCTTCAACAAGGATCTGATCGGAATAGGAAAATGCCTTACGGGCCAGCTGCACAAGCTCGACCATGTTGTAGCAGAAGCCACTCCCCTGCCCGCCCAGAGTGTAGGCGGCACGGATTATTATCGGGAACCCCAGCTCTTCAGCAGCCTTCTGGGCATTTTCGATTGTTGTAACAGCGATGCTTTTGGGAGTAAATACATTGATCTCCTTAAGCCGGTTCACAAACTTCTCACGGTCTTCAGTATCCATGATCGACTGTATGGGAGTTCCCAACACCCGAACATTATTATCTATTAAGATGTTTTTCCGGAAAAGCTCGATACCGCAGTTCAGAGCGGTTTGTCCTCCGAAAGAAAGCAAAATACCGTCGGGTTTTTCTTTCTTGATTACCTTTTCAACAAAATAAGCTGTTATGGGGAGAAAATAAATCTTATCGGCAATTCCCTCACTGGTTTGCACCGTAGCAATATTGGGATTAATTAAAACGGTTTCAATACCCTCCTCACGCAAGGCTTTAAGTGCCTGCGATCCGGAGTAATCAAATTCACCGGCTTCGCCGATTTTCAGAGCTCCCGAACCCAGGAGGATAATTTTTTTGATTGATTTGTCCATTAAGAAAAAGGCTAATTGATTTGAATGGAACAAAAATAGATAAAAAAATCAGATAAAATTGTTTTTTATCATACATAATGTATATTTTTGCATTTTTATTGCATAATTATACATGAAGAATAAGAGCGAGCGTTTACTGGCAATCCGGAGGTTGGTTGGGAACAGGAAAATTTCCAGTCAGGACGAGTTGCTAAAGCTACTGGCGGCTGAAGGTTTCAATATGACTCAGGCCACCTTGTCGCGTGATTTGCGCTATCTGAAAGTATCAAAAATGCCCGATAAGGACGACTCGTATAACTATGCACTGCAGGATCAGGAAAATAGGCCAAGCCCGCAGATCAGGTCGGGGTTTCCACTGAATGGTTTTCTATCCATTCAGTTTGCTCAGGGAATGGCCATTGTAAGGACCCATCCGGGATTTGCAAGCGGCATTGCCTCGGCCATCGACACGATGAACCTTAAGGAGATAGCAGGGACCATCGCAGGAGATGATACCATCCTTTTGATTCCAAGCGAAAACTCCAAAAAAGAAGATATTATCAGGAAATTGTCTGGCTTGTTTCCTGGAATAAAAGCAAAAATCATTTAAACTAAAATGGAAAAGATCATCATAAAATTCGCGGATGCAACTGATCTTCCGCTTGTGGGATTCATTAAGGATGCCATCATACACGCTTCGGAGCAGAAGGGTACGGGTATTGCTGTCCGCTCTTCCGAATACATCACGGGAAAAATACTTGAAGGCAAGGCAATAATTGCAAAATCAGAGGCCGGCACCTGGGCCGGGTTTTGTTACATTGAATCCTGGGGTCATAACCGTTTTGTGGCCAACTCGGGATTAATAGTAGACGAAAAGTTCAGGGGAAGGGGACTTGCCAAAGCCATCAAGTCGAAAGCTTTTGAGCTCTCCCAGAAACTGTTTCCGGGAGCCAAACTTTTTGGGATAACCACAAGCCTTGCGGTGATGAAAATCAACTCCGAGCTCGGTTACAAACCCGTGACCATTTCCGAATTGACCGATGACGAGGAGTTTTGGAAAGGCTGTCAGACTTGTCCCTATTACGACATCCTTGTGCGCACAAAAAGATCGCACTGCCTCTGCACGGCCATGCTTCTGGATCCGGACCAAAAGAAAACACCCAAAACCCTTACAGCAAGCACCGAAATGCCTACATTACAATCACATAAATAATCCCCCGGAAAAAAACGAATCAATATGAAGAAAAAACTTGTGTTGGCTTACAGTGGCGGACTCGACACGTCATTTTGCACGCATTACCTCAGCAACCAGGAAAATTACGAGGTTCACACCGTTATTGTTAATACAGGCGGGTTTACCGAAGAGGAACTGAAACTGCTGGAAGCGAAAGCCATAAAGTTTGGTGCAACAAAACATCACACAATCGATGCCACGGACGATTATTATAACCACTGCATACAGTTCCTTATTTTTGGAAACGTGATGCGTAACCGGAATTACCCGGTATCTGTAAGCTCGGAACGCAGTTTTCAGGCTCTGAAAGTCATTAATTACGCCCGCAATCAGGGTATCAACACCATCGCCCACGGGTCAACCGGTGCAGGAAACGACCAGGTTCGCTTCGAAGCGATTTTTCAGGTATCGGCCCCTGAAATCGAAGTAATCGCTCCCATCCGTGATCTCAGACTTAGCCGCGAGCAGGAAATCGATTATCTTATCAAAGCAGGCTTGGATTTCAATTTCGAAAAATCCAAATACAGCATTAACCAGGGTCTTTGGGGAACCAGTGTTGGCGGGAGAGAGACCCTTTCCTCGGCACAGGAACTTCCCGATGAGGCCTACCCGGTTAAAAATTTGAAACAGGGAACCGAATTGGTCGATATTGAATATCTCAACGGCACTCCTGTAAAGATTAACGGCACTGCCTTTGAGAATCCCGTTGAGCTCATACAGAATCTCGAATCGCTGGCTGCGGTTTACGCCATCGGAAGGGATGTACATGTAGGGGAAACCATTATTGGGATCAAAGGAAGAGTAGGATTCCAGGCATCGGCAGCCTATATACTTATTAACGCCCATTACGCCCTTGAAAAACATGTTCTCTCCAAATGGCAACAACATTGGAAAGAACAGCTCGGGAACTGGTATGGCATGTTTATCCATGAAGGACTTTTCCTTGAGCCGGTTATGCGCGACATCGAGAATTTCCTTGTCAGCAGCCAGAGAAACGTGAGCGGAAAGGTAAGTGTGCGCCTGCGCCCCTACTCCATGGTAGTTACGGGAGTGGAGTCGCCAAAAGATCTAATGAACTCGGGCTTTGCCAAATACGGCGAAGAGATAGGATCCTGGACCGGCGACGATGTGAAGGGCTTTACCAAGATCTTCTCAAATCCCATGAAAATATACTATACGGTTAACCCACAGGAAAAACCTGAATTTTAAAAACTGAAAAAATGGATTTGAAAAACACCAAAATCGCGGTTATAGGTGGGGGGAATATCGGGGGAGCCATTGTAAAGGGTCTTCTTCGCTCGGGAGAAATTCCGGCAGCCAATATTACCATAACCCGCAGGAATATATCCAGAATTACCGAGTTCTCTGATCTTGGGGTAAAAACCATGGAAGATAACAACCTGGCTGTAAGCACTGCAGATATTATCATACTCGCAGTTTTGCCTTCACAGTTGATGGGGATAGTCGATTCGCTTAAAGACTCGGTTAAAAAAGAAAAGCATATCGTGGTTTCGGTAGTAACAGCATTCAATCTGCAGGAGATCGGGCAGAGGCTGGAAACCGGCGTTCCCGTTGTGCGGGTGATGCCTAACACTGCAGCAGCGGTAGGCGAGTCGATGACCTGCCTGTGCGCCAACCCCGAACATCAGGCATCGCTCGAAAAAGTCAAGGCGGTTTTCGACAAGATCGGAAGCACCCTCGTAATTGCCGAAAACATGATGTCGTCGGCAACAATTCTAGGGGCATGCGGGATAGCCTTTTTTATGCGGTATATCCGTGCTGCCTCACAAGGAGGAATTCAGGTTGGATTTCATGCCGCCGACGCACAACTGATCGCGGCCCAAACTGCACGCGGTGCCACAAGTCTGCTCCTTGAGTCGGGAAACCACCCCGAGCGTGAAATCGACAAGGTGACAACGCCCATGGGCTGCACCATTGCCGGTTTGAATGAAATGGAGCACAATGGCTTAAGCTCTGCGTTGATAAAAGGTATTGTTCTCTCTTATAATGAATTAAACAAACTCAAGTGACAAGCGATACGATCAAACAAGCATCAGGACTCTTAAAACAGATTCTTTCGATTCCCTCTATCAGCAGGGAAGAAACACAGGTATGCAGTTTCATCCAGGAATGGTTCCGGGAGAAGGGATTTCATGTGTACAGGAAGAACAACAATATCTGGATCAAATCACTGATAAACGAAAACCTCCCAACCCTCCTGATGAATTCCCATATGGACACTGTAAAGCCCAGCAGCGACTGGACTCTGGACCCGTACCTGCCGGAAATCCACGGTAACAAAATCTATGGTTTGGGGAGCAACGACGCAGGTGGTGCGCTGGTATCCATGATTTTTGCTTTTCTCGAGTTGAATGAGCAACCCTCAAGGGAGTATAATCTTATACTGGTTTTAAGCTCGGAGGAAGAAATTTCGGGTGCCAAGGGGATTTCATCGGTAATTGAAGATCTCGGGAAGTTTGACCTTGCAATTATCGGCGAACCCACCGGGATGAAAATGGCAGTGAGCGAGCGGGGACTTATAGTATTGGACTGCGTGGCCCATGGGAAAGCCGGGCATGCCGCACATAAGAACGGTGAAAACGCTATCATGAAAGCGATGGCCGATATACAGATTCTCGATAATCTCAAGTTTGAAAAGGTGTCGGAGTTCTTGGGTGAGGTTGGAGTAAGCGTCACTCAGATCGAGGCCGGAACCCAGCACAATGTTATTCCCGATGTCTGCCGGTTTGTTGTCGATGTCAGAACTAATGAGCATTACAGTAACGAAGAAATGCTGAAGCTCATCAGCTCAAAAATCACCTCGGAAGTCATTCCCCGAAGTATGCGGCTGGCCTCTTCATCTCTGGAGATGACTCACCCTCTGGTTCTGAAAGCACAGAAAATGGGCATCGAAACCTTTGGCTCAAAAACCCTTTCCGACCAGGCGCTAATCCCCGGTCCCACTGTTAAAATCGGACCCGGTATGTCGGAGCGCTCGCACCAGGCAGACGAATACGTCCTTACCGACGAAATCGAACAGGGCATAAAACTATACACAGAATTATTAACCGGATTCAAATTATAATATGAACCTCTGGGATAAAGGAATAAAAACCGATTTGAATATTCTGGCCTTCACCGTAGGGAAAGACCGGGAACTTGATATTGAACTGTCCGTATTTGATGTGATCGGATCGATGGCTCATGTCAGTATGCTTGCATCGGTTAACCTGGTGTCGGAAGACGAGAAAAACAACCTTATCAAAGCCTTGATTGCGATATCAGAGAGCATTTCCAAAGGCGATTTCGAAATTGAAGAGGGGATGGAAGACGTTCATTCCCAGGTTGAAAAAATACTCACCCAGAAACTTGGCGAAACCGGCAAGAAAATTCATTCGGCGCGATCGCGCAACGATCAGGTTCTTGTTGACCTCAAGTTGTACTACCGTGAGCAAATGGTTCAGCTGGCCATGCTTACCTCCGAGCTCGTAAAAGCGCTTCTCGAAAACAGTGAGAAATACAAAAACATTGTTATCCCGGGCTACACGCACCTGCAGGCTGCTATGCCCTCATCTTTCGGCTTGTGGTTTGCCGCGTATGCCGAGAGTCTTACCGAAGACCTCATGTTCCATGAAGGCATTATGGAATACATTAACCAAAACCCTCTGGGGTCGGCTGCCGGATATGGCTCATCGTTTCCCATAAACCGCGAGATGACCACCGAATTGCTGGAATTCAGCAACATGCACGTCAACTCCATCAATGCGCAGTTAAGCCGGGGAAAAACGGAGAAATTCATAGCCGCGGGAATGGGCGCGATCGCGGGAAGCCTCGGGAAGATGTCGATGGACCTGACCCTTTTCATGAGTCAGAATTTCGGATTTTTAAAACTTAAGGAGGAGCTCACAACCGGCTCGAGCATTATGCCGCACAAGAAGAATCCGGATGTGTTGGAGTTGATCCGTGCAAAATCGGCAAGAATCAACAGCATTTACCAGGAGGTTTTGCTGCTTACCCACAATTTGCCCTCTGGATACCATCGCGATTTCCAGTTGTTGAAAGAAATTCTGTTTCCTGCCTACCAGGAGCTTTTCTCATGCTTGAACATGATGATACTGGCCCTTAAAAATCTCGATATATCCCCTGATATAATTAATGATGAACGGTATTTGTACATCTTCAGCGTTGAGAATGTAAATGAAAAAGTGAAAGCCGGAGTTCCCTTCAGGGAAGCTTACACGCAGGTGGCCAGTGAGATCGACAAAGGACGATTCAGGCGACTCGAAAATGTAAGCTACACGCACACCGGAAGTATCGGCAACCTGGCAAACAGCAGGATTGCGGAGAAACTGGAAAAAGTGCTGGAGAAGCTGGAGGTAGAGCGCTACGCGGGATTCACAAGCCGATTCATTAACAAGTTAAAGTAAATTAAAATGGTACACAGAAAACAACTTCAAAATAAAAACAAGATCGTAATCAAAGTGGGATCCAGTTCCCTCACCCACAGCAACGGAAAAGTAAACCTGATGCGGATTGAGAAACTGGTGCGAGCCATTGTTGATGTGCATAATTCGGGGAAAGAGGTTATTCTTGTCTCTTCAGGTGCCATAGCCACCGGAGCGGCTAAGATGGGCCTCGACAAAAAGCCCGACGACAAAATAAAAAAACAGGCCTTGGCGGCCATCGGGCAGGCCGAGCTTATAAAAATCTACGACAAATTCTTTCAGGAATACAATAAAACGGTAGCACAGATCCTCATCACAAAAGATGGGGTTGAGAATTCCGTGAGAAGAAAGAATGCCAAGAATACCATTAACGAGCTGCTGCGGATGGGTATCATTCCGATTATCAATGAGAACGACACCATCTCAACCCACGAGATCGAGTTCGGCGACAACGACACTCTTTCGGCTGTGGTCGCTTCGCTGATCAACGCAGATCTGCTCATTCTACTTTCCGATATCGACGGCATGTTTACCGGCGACCCGAAGATGAACGAGTCGGCCAAACTCATTTCAAAGGTTGTGGATCTATCAGCCGATCTGGAATCCTATATTTTCGACAACAAGTCAGCTTTCGGAACCGGAGGCATGGCTTCGAAGATCGTTGCCGCGCGACACTGCATCGAGCATAACATCGACATGGTGATAACCAATGGCTCCGACCCGGCGATCATTTTTGATGTGCTCTCGGGAAAAGAGGTGGGAACACATTTTGTGTCGATGTCAGCGATAAAGTGCGAAGAAGAACGTTAAAATCCCCCGAAAAAAGAATGAAAGAACTCGACGAAAAAGGACAGCGGGCAAAAATAGCTGCCAATATTCTTTCGCAGGTCTCAAGCCTTGACAAGAACAGGGCCTTAAAACTTGCGGCAACCGATTTGCGTATCCATGCGGCGGAGATTCTGAAAGCCAATTCCACAGATATACAGAACGCGGAGCTTAGTGGCCTGAAAGGCTCGATTATCGACCGGCTGAAGCTCACCGCCGAAAGAATTGACGGCATTGCGGAAGGTCTGGAGCAGATTGTTAATCTGGAAGATCCCATTGGAGAGGTTATTTCGATGACGGTAAGGCCCAACGGCTTGCAGATAGGGCAGCGCCGCGTTCCGCTGGGAGTTGTGGGGATGATTTATGAAGCCCGGCCCAACGTAACCGTGGATGTGTTCGGACTGTGCATCAAAACCGGAAACTCCTGCATTTTGCGCGGTGGCAAGGAGGCTTTTTTGTCGAACCAGGCACTTGTGAAAGTTCTCAGGTCTTCTCTGGCAGCATCTGGTTTGCCCGAAGATTCGGTTCAACTTGTGGAAGACACGAGCAGGGAGAGCGCCGTGGCAATGATGAAACTCAACAAATACCTCGATATCTTGATTCCCCGCGGGGGAGCGGGCCTTATTAAAACCGTGGTTGAAAACAGCACGGTTCCTGTTATTGAAACCGGCGTTGGGAATTGCCATATTTACGTCGATTCGCAAGCCGACCCTGAAAAGGCGGTAGCCATAAGCTTCAATGCCAAAACCCATCGGCCCGGAGTCTGCAACGCGGCCGAGAGTCTGTTGATTCACGAATCGGTAGCTTCAGGTTTGCTTCCCCTGATAGGAAAAAAACTGCAGGAGAAAAACGTCGAGATACGCGGTGATGAGACTGTTTGCAACATTTTGGATTATGCTATTCCCGCAAGTGAAGAAGATTGGGGAACAGAGTACCTCGATTATATTATCTCGGCAAAAGTGGTTGCTTCGCTGGAGGAGGCCATAAACCATATTAACAATTACGGCACCAAGCATTCGGAGGCTATTGTGACCGAGAATTACACAAACGCACAGAAATTCCTGAACCGGGTGGATGCGGCCGCCGTTTATGTTAATGCCTCAACCCGCTTCACCGACGGGTATGAGTTCGGTTTTGGGGCCGAAATCGGCATCAGCACACAGAAGCTCCATGCCCGTGGACCTATGGGCCTGAAAGCACTGACTTCGAGCAAATACATTATTTATGGTGATGGACAGATAAGGGAATAGTCTACCACATTCCCCGGCGGCGTTTGCCTCCCACATAATAAATACCGCCGACATTTATTACCATCTGACTGAAGGGTCCTATCACATATTTTCCGGAGATATAGGCGTCGAACGAATCGTTTACATAAAGTTGGAAAGACCCGCCGAGATTCAATCCCGGCTTCACATCCGACTTGTTGTATAAATAACGGGATGAAGGGGTGCGCTCGAGAATATCCCATTTCGAATATATGGCGGTGGCGTTTATCCCGGCAAAACCCAGAAAGCGCAGGGATTTGTCTTTGTACAGGCTGTACACAGCATCCGCATCGGCATGGAACATATAGGTTTTAAGTACCTCGGAAAAGTTCGATCGTTTGTATTTATTAAATGCAGCCAAGGCAGGAACCACATGAAAGCGGTCGTTGATTTTTATATACGCCTTCCCAAAAATCGCAGGATTTCCAGTGGTTCCGGTATTATAATCGATACCGTTGGAAAAAGCAAGTCCTGCAGACCAGGCGGTAAGTTGTGCGGTAAGCGGGCTTGAAAAGAACATCACAGTGAAAAACACAAGCAACAAGCGCAATTTATTCATGGAAATCCAGATTATCGGTTAAGTAAAAAAGAAAAAGTCGCTTTTAGCCAGCCTAGAAATAGTAAAACGAATAACAATTTAATTTGGGCAATTGTTGAAAAAAAGCTGCAGAGATTTCGGTGAACTTAGTCGAACCGCAGCAAAAAATTTGTAGCCAATGAATTACGCGAATAGCGACAAGCTGCAGAGCAGCATAACATTAGTCACATAAAATTTAAATTTCTAACCTGACAACAGTGAATAAAAATAATACAAATTGTTTAGATTCTACTTTAACAGATTCACATTTTCGATGATTTTTCTGTCTGTAAACTCCACCCTAAAAACAATAGACAGAAAAATCAACTTGTTGCTTTTAGAGATTTAGGGTAAAAATGGGAGTTTTTTCTAATATGTTAAACCAGAATTAACGCTGAGCGGCTAAGTCAAATTTTTTTCTCTCCTCTTCCATGCCCCTATTTCTTAACTCTTTGCGAGAGTCAGGGATTTTTGCATTGCTGTACTTTCCTGCCAATTCCAAAATATTTTTTTCTGCAATGGATTTTTTATAATGTACTTTATCAAAAAATACTAAATTTGTAGTCGTTGAACCTGAATTTTGATATTAAAAAAAAGCCCAATGGCAGTAAATACCGGAGAAATCATACAAGTAATTGGTCCCGTTGTTGACATCAGCTTCGAAAAAACCGGAGCAGAACTTCCAAGCATACACGATGCGCTGGAGATTGACCGACCCGATGGAACCATCCTGATTGTTGAAATACAGCAACATATTGGTGAAAACACCGTTCGAACCATCGCGATGGATTCAACCGACGGTTTGCAAAGAGGGATGCCAGTCCGCATCACCGGATCGTCGATCAAGATGCCCGTTGGCGATCTTGTAAAAGGAAGGCTTCTGAACGTTGTAGGCCAGGCTATCGACGGAATCGGAAGCATCACTGCCGAAGGAGCATATTCCATACATAACAGTGCTCCGAAACTTGAGGAATTATCCACTGAGTCGGAGGTGCTTTTCACCGGGATAAAGGTTATTGACCTTCTGGAGCCTTATGCCAAGGGTGGGAAAATCGGTTTGTTTGGTGGAGCGGGTGTAGGAAAGACCGTAATCATCATGGAGCTGATCAACAATATTGCCAAGCGTTATTCGGGATTGTCGGTTTTCGCCGGAGTGGGCGAGAGAACCAGGGAAGGCAACGACCTTCTTCGGGAGATGATCGAGTCGGGCGTTATCAAATACGGCGATGCTTTTCTAAAAAGCATGGAAGCAGGAGGTTGGGATTTGGATCTTATTGATCGCGAACTGCTCAAGACCTCACAGGCTACTTTGGTTTTCGGACAGATGAACGAGCCTCCCGGGTCGCGCGCTACCGTTGCCTTAAGCGGATTAACCGTTGCCGAAGCTTTCCGCGACGGCGATGAGAAATCCGGTGGAAGGGATATCCTGTTCTTCGTGGATAACATTTTCCGCTTCACTCAGGCGGGTTCAGAGGTTTCGGCGCTTTTAGGCCGTATGCCTTCCGCGGTGGGTTATCAGCCAACACTTGCAACAGAAATGGGTTTAATGCAGGAAAGGATTACCTCAACCAAGAGGGGATCGATCACCTCGGTTCAGGCTATTTACGTGCCCGCTGACGATTTAACCGATCCGGCACCGGCAACAACTTTTGCCCACCTTGATGCAACCACGGTACTCGACCGAAAAATATCAGCCCTTGGAATTTACCCGGCGGTAAACCCGCTCGATTCCACTTCAAGGATCCTCTCCCCCGAAATTGTAGGCCACGAACACTATAACACCGCACAGAGGGTGAAGGAACTGCTGCAGCGATACAACGAGCTTCAGGACATTATCGCCATCCTTGGGATGGACGAGTTGTCGGAAGATGACAAACTGGTTGTTCACCGGGCAAGAAGGGTTCAGAGATTCCTCTCCCAGCCTTTCCACGTGGCCGAGCAGTTCACCGGTATTCCCGGCGTGCTGGTTTCTATCGAAGATACCATTAAAGGTTTTAACATGATTATGGATGGTGAAGTGGACAAATATCCCGAGGCAGCATTCAACCTGGTTGGAACCATCGAAGAGGCCATTAAGCGCGGCGAAAAAATGATCAGTGATTCCAATTAAGCTCAGGTTTTAATTTTAACAAGGAGGGCGAGGCGTTTACTGTTTCAAAACAATATAATTTGCTTGTTCTCCCCAACTAATACCAATAATGTACCTGGAAATAATCACACCCGAAAAGAAACTGTTTGCAGGAGAGGTTAAGCTTGTGAAGGTTCCCGGCTCAAAAGGCTCGTTCGAGATTCTTAAGAACCACGCTCCGATCATTTCAACCCTGGAAAAAGGCAGCGTGCGAATCCTTAATCCTGAGGGCGTGCAAACGGTTTTTAATATCGGGGGAGGAGTAATTGAAGCCAAAGAAAACAAAATCATACTGCTTGCAGAGTCTGCCCAGGAATAAAACCTCAGGAGCGGGTCGTAGCATTTTTTTTGCTATAAGCCTGTTTGCTATATTTTTGCCGGAGTTGCTTTTCGCGCAGCTGATCCGCAAAAGTGAGGTGAGTTTCGATGCCTCCGACGGCTTAACAGTAACCGCAAATCTGTTCCACTCCAAAAAATCCAACCCCTATGTGATTTTGTTCCATCAGGAACTATCCAGCAAGGGCGAGTTCGACTCCATTGCCTCCCGCTTTATAAAGATGAACTACAATTGCATGGCCGTTGATCTGCGTTCAGGTGATAATCTGGGCTTTTCCAAAAACGAAACCGCAGCGCGTGCAAAAGAAGGCGGCTATCCGCTCGGGCTATCAGATGCGGCGAAAGATATGGCGGCCGCGATCGACTTCCTTTTTGAATTCAGCGGGAAAAAAGTCAGCCTTTTCGGCAGCGCCAGCTCAGCGAGCCTCGCCGCTATGGTGGGTCGCGACAACGAGCATGTTAAGGCTGTCGTCGCTTTTAGCCCGGGAGAATATTTTGCTCCCGAAACCGAACTGAAAAACATTTTTGCCAATTATCCCAAACCGGTATTTGTGGCCTGCACCGCTACCGAATATGCCTATTTATCGGATATTGAAGGTTTCCCGGGACAAGACAGGGTACTTTTCAAGCCCACCCGTGGAGAAGGACTCAGGGGAACATCGGCCCTGCTTAAAGAAAATCCCAGCCGGGACGAGTATTGGCTCTCGCTGCTGCTGTTTTTCAGATCCCTCCAATAGCCTAATTCAAAAAATTGTGGTCAAATTCCTGGTTATCCGCCTCTCTTCCATTGGAGATATTGTTCTCACCACCCCGGTAATCCGCTGCCTCAAACAACAGGTCGAGGGGGCCGAGATCCATTACCTCACAAAAGAGCAATATGCGGGAATCCTTGCGCCCAACCCCTATGTTCACAAGCTCTGGACCTATAACAACAACATGGGCGAGCTACTGACCCGGCTCAAGGAGGAGGAGTTCGATTACATCATCGACCTTCACCATAACCTCCGGACCCTCAGGATAAAAAACAAGCTCCGGAAACTGTCCTTTTCATTCGACAAACTGAATTTCCAGAAGTGGCTTCTGGTAAACTTCAAAATCAACCGATTACCCGATGTTCACATTGTTGACCGCTATCTTAAAACTGTAGAGCTGTTCGATGTGAAAAACGACCACAAAGGTTTGGACTATTTTCTTCCGGAGGAAGCTCTTCACCCGGCCCATCCTGTTTTGTCAGAAATTCCGGAGAAATACATTCTACTGGCAATCGGAGCACAGCATGAGACAAAAAAAGCCGGTCCGGAAATGCTGGCCGAAATCATAGATAATGTGAACTTCCCCGTGGTGATTTCCGGTGGCAAAGGCGATGTGCAACTTGCCGAATCCATTCTGAAAAATATTTCCAAAAACAAAGAAGTTTGGGATACTTCCGGCAAACTCAGCCTCCATCAATCTGCGCTGCTGGTAAAAAACGCGGCGGTGGTTATAACACACGACACCGGATTGATGCATATTGCGGCCGCATTCAAGAAAAAGATTATTTCCATTTGGGGAAACACAATCCCCGGGTTTGGAATGTACCCCTACCTGCCGCATCCCGACAGCAAAAACTTCGAGGTTTTGGGTCTGAAGTGCAGGCCCTGCTCGAAAATCGGACATAAAGCCTGTCCGAAGAAACACTTCCGTTGCATAAAGGATCAGAATCCCCGCGAGATCGCATTGTACGCCACGAAGCTGGCAAATAGCTGAGTTAACTACTGAGGGATAAAAGTATAGATGATTCTGGCCTTATGGTATTTTGGAGCCGCCATATTGCTCTCGAACCGGGTGTTTAAGGCGTAATTCCTTGCCACTTCCAACAAACAATCCTTATCGGCATAATCTCTTGAAAGGGATGGATTTGCTGAAACCACCCGGCCCGCCTGATCAACCGTAATGGAAACAACTACGGTTCCCTCTCCCTGACACTTGTACACAGGCACCGGCAGGTAAACTTTGAACCTGTTAACCGGTGGTTCCAGGAATTCGTAGTTAATGTTGCTGGGCCCCGAGTAATCGTCCATCTCTATTTCCTTTTTCTCGTCGAAAACCGGAGGCACATAGTCAGGCTCCATCATACGTTTTTTGATTTCTTCCTGCTGGCTGCGCCAATCCTCGCTCCTCTCCTCATTCATCTGCTTCAGGTAATCATCAACAAAGTTCTCTGTACTCAGTTCTTTGTCGAGATTTTCGGCGATGTTGCTGGCACGGTTGCTCAAATTGCCCGCCTGCGCCAGAATCCTGTCGAGGTAGGCCTGCTCGGCTTGCGAAAGCGGTGGCTGCACTACAGGTACTTCTTCGACATATTCGGAATAATCGATGCTTAACTCAACCTTAACATCCTCTTTGAAACTCTGAATCTTGACCAAAAGGAAAACAATAAGCAAAAACATGTGAAACATAAGGGTACCGAGTATTCCCCTTATATTTTTTTTAAAAAAGCGCGGAAACGAGAATGACAAGGTATCGTCGATGTGCTTGAATATTTTTTCGGTCGGGTTCAATTGATTTTCTTTTGTTCAAAGTTAATACGAATTGTTAACCACAAAATTATTCGGAACGATTAAAATTTATCAATGTTAAACGTAAACAGCATCTGCACCCCGAAGCTTTTTTCCTTAGGCAAATACGAAATCCGCGCGCCGGAAGTAAACTCAACGATGAAGCGAAACAGGTGGTAGTCGGCCAAGAGCTCCACGCCCTGACTTAAAAGATGCTCGGGTCGGGTAGTGCGGGTTTCGGTAATGTAGCTCTCAACCCCTTCCATATAGTCAACATAGAGGTTTCCACGAATCCGTTTAAGATAAAGCAGAGAGCCAAGCGAAAGGTCGGGATACACAATCGGGAAGGCATAATCGGCCGAGTAGCGGCTTATGTCGATAAAGGTTCGTTGGGTATAGCCTCTGGGCAATGATAAATGATTCTGGAAATAATAGGAGGCAACATCCTGATTTTGCCATTCACCCCTCAGTCGCAATCCCTGATTCCTGATTATCCCGGGGAGGTAAAGGTTTAGCCGCAAAGACTTTATGTTTCCGTACAATTCAGTGTGCAGGGGAGCCGTGGAAAGCTTTCCGTCGAGGGTAAATCCAAGCCGGGGCTGGAGATCCCTTGCAGAGGTCCGCAGATAGGAATACAGGTAAAGCCGGGGCACGAAAAATCCGACCCCTTGTTTATATGCACCTGCTTCGGTATTGTAGAAGAAGGTTGAGTTATACGTAAACTGCAAGGAAGGCTGCATACCCGACAGAACCTTTCCCGAGGAAAAAGTCAAGGGCACATAGCTTGAAAGCGTTGAGCTCAATCCGGGAGCTCTTTCCGGTTCTGGAACATCGCTTACCGTTGCCACCGGAGACGATCCACCATAGCTTGTGGTGAAGTCGAAAACCGGAAATAAGCCTTTATAGGTAAAACGGGTATGCAGAAAATTCTCCCCAAAGGCCCGCTCATAGCCAAGACTTGCAAAGGCGGTGCTTAACTCATTCTGCGACAAAAGGGTGAGACCGGTGCTTATCTGGGGGTCGTCGATGTTCGGATCCGTGTAATCAAACCAATAAGGGGCCCAGCTGTGCAGTTTTATCAGATGCGAGAATTTGTTGTAGGGCTTTTCAGGGTAACTTGCCGTAAGCTGTCCGGTGGGGTTAAAATCCAAGGTGTCGGACTTCAAATTCACGCTTGCAAAAAGCTGCTCGCTTATGGAATCCGGCACAGCAAACTCCTCCCAGGGAGCCGAGCTGATCGTTCTTACAGCAATATCATAGCCTTTCAGACCATAGGAAGAATAAGCAAATTGCTCGTTCCGGATCGACAAATCCGGATGAAACGCGCCCAGCAAGACATTGCTGTGCTTCCTGAGCTTGCCGTCAAGCATATTGAAAGAGTAGATCTGATCGATGCCATCAAATCCCCCGTTAAAAAACAAATAATCGCCCTTGGACTTCAGATGGTCAATATTTACAAATCCGGTCTTAAACAACTCTTTCCATGTGTCGCTGACCAGGTCGTACAGTAAAATTTTCTTGCCCTCCTCCCCCGTCGCAATAACTGCAATTTTGGAGGTCCCATCGATCCATTCGGGGTACTGAAGGTATGAGTTTCCCGGGGAGGGAATGGTCTGGGTCAGTTTGCCGTCGCCTGCATCGAAAATCACAAGCGAAAAGCTGTAATCGGGCTTAGCCTCAACCGCTACAATTCTTTTTCCATCGGAGGAATAGGCCGGGGAGACATATTTGGATTTCCGGCTGAGGTTGCGCTGCTTTCCGGTTGCCAAATCGTATTCCCTCAGAACCGAGTAGCTGCGGTTTTTCCAGCGGATGTCCTGAACATATTCGTCCCAGATAATTTTGTCGCCAAAATACGAATAACGACCTGAAACCATACTCCCGGGTGTGAAGACGCGTTCTTCTTTTCCTCCGGGATGAATTTTTACAAAGCGAGGGATGCTGTTTATGCTGGTCTTCAGGGCGAGTACGGAAGCGTCGGGTAAAAGCCGGGGAACCGCATAGCTGGTATAAACTCTCCGGGCTTTTTTATTAAAGGGGGATATTTCCTCGACCACCCTTGCATCGGCCGTTTTCGACCAGTGATCTTTCAGCGTGCTCATGGTGTTTTTATACAAAAGAGACTGTCCGCCGCCGGTTTCGCGCTTCGAATAGAAATAATAAGGACTAAGCAGAAAGGGTCGTTTTGCGATGTAGTCCAAAGCATGGGTCCAGTAATCGTCGCCATAGTCTTCGCGTGCCTTGCTCACCATCTGAAATCCCAGGCGGTAATAATCGGGCACCATATCTTTGTAGGATCCGAGATACGCTTTATTGAGGCTGTAGGGCTTTTTATCGGACAACAACTTTGCCTTTAACTCCATCTCGAACGAAGGAAGCCTGCCCCTTCCGGATTGGGAGAGAGAGGTTTCGGCGCTCACCGCATCTCCCTCAATAAACCAAAGCGGCATCATACCAGCCACTACGCCGTTTGCCTGCTGTCCGAGGAAAAAACCCATAAAACGGGTGAAGCCCTGGTTAAGCTTATCGATCTGTACCACATGCCGGTACTCGTGAATGCTCAACTCCTTCAGCCAGTCGATCGGATACAGGGCAGGATCGGGAAAGGTAAAGAACTCGAGTCTTTTGGGCGCCCAGGTAACAAAGGCGTTTGAAATAACCGTTTGATTGTGTACGATAAGGGGGACCTTCCCGGGCTGATGACTCAACTGGGAAGTATTGGCAGGGTAATTTGCTTCCATCATAGCGGCAAGGCTCTGGGCTTTTTCTGAAAAATCCCCCGGGTAAACCAGCCTGAAATGCTCGGT
Source organism: Chitinophaga pinensis (assembly GCA_945863035.1). Lineage (GTDB taxonomy): Bacteria > Bacteroidota > Bacteroidia > Bacteroidales > JACJXF01. The sequence goes on from CAMAZH010000027.1 coordinate 19,353, forward strand.
GTCGATACGCTTCCATTTTATCGATGAGGGATCTTGCCCAAACTCATAAAACTGCGCAGAAACAGGAATCCCCAGAGAAAAAACCAACAGTATCCCAAAAAAATACTTCATCAGACAATCTATTTATAGTGCCATTGACAATCTAAAGACTTATAACCAGAAATAAGCCGAATTGTTAAAAATCTCGTCGCTTCAGTAAGAAAAACCAGCTCAAGCCCTAAGCTCATATTGGCTTTACTATCCTTTTACCTTATAGCCTTTTGACTGCAGATAGGTCTTTACTTTCTCCCTCAGATCGCCCTGAATGATTATCTCCCCGTCTTTTGAGGATCCGCCGGTGGCACACCTTGTCTTAATCTCTTTTTCAAGGAGTTGAAGATCATCTGCCTTACCAACAAACCCGGTGATGAGGGTCACGGTCTTCCCTTTGCGGTGTTTTGTGCTGAGCTGAACTCTCAGATTTTGTTTTTCCGGGGGAGGTGTAGCTTCTTCGGAGTTCTGGTCCTGGTCGTATTTGAATTCCTGGTTGGTGGAATACACCACACCCAGCCGCTCTTTCCAGTCATTGTTCCTGTTCATGTCCCTATGGTTTGAAGTCCAAATTTATCTGCTTTGCAGATTTTTGGCAAGATAATAAGTGTTTACCTTAATATTCATAAAATTCACTAAATTCGCCACTATCAAATACTTTATTATGGGAAATTTCAGAATCTGGAATATCAGTCTGGGCTGGTTGAGTTTCGCGATTGCAACGGCTGTATACATCATGACACTTGAGCCTACGGTTAGTTGGTGGGATTGCGGCGAGTTTATAGCCAGTTCGTTCAAGCTTCAGGTGGGTCATCCTCCCGGGGCGCCATTCTTTCTTATTCTGGGTCGCATTGCCTCACTCTTTGCCTCCGACTCCGAGAACGTGGCGTACATGGTAAATTTGCTTTCCGCCCTGGCAAGCTCCTTCACGATTCTTTTTCTTTTCTGGTCAATAACCCACCTGGCGCAACGGCTCAGGGGCGACCAGGAAAACCTGAGCCTTACGGATCAGATTCTTATTCTGGGCAGTGGTTTGGTTGGCTCGCTGGCCTATGCTTTCAGCGATACAGCATGGTTCTCGGCTGTTGAAGGCGAGGTTTACGGAACCTCCTCCCTGTTTACCGCCGTGGTTTTCTGGGCAATTCTTAAATGGGAGAACGTTGCCGATGAGCCACACGCCAATCGCTGGCTCATCCTTATTGCCTATTTAATGGGATTGTCGATCGGGGTGCACCTTTTGAACCTTCTGGCCATCCCTGCGATTGTGCTGGTTTACTACTTCAGAAAATACAACTATTCCCTCAAAGGAATGCTTCAGGCATTGGGCTTGTCGATACTGATCCTTGGGGTTATCATGTACGGGATTATCAACGGCCTTGTGAAAATTGCAAGCTGGTTCGAGTTACTGTTTGTAAATGGCTTTGGCTTGCCTTTTAACTCGGGTGTTCTGATTTACGCAATCTTGCTTGTGGGCCTTATCGTTTTTGGGGTCTGGTATACCCAAAAACATGGAAAAATAATGCTGAACACAGCCATCTTGTGTTTTGCAGTAATTGTGATTGGCTATTCCTCGTATGCAACCATTGTGATCCGCTCGCATGCAAATCCCCCGATGGATGAAAACAACCCGCAGCATGTTTTTTCGCTTCTCTCCTATCTTAACCGCGAGCAATACGGCGACCGCCCATTGCTTTTCGGCCATAACTACAATGCCGAAATTGCCCGAAACCGAGAGGGCTACGCAGTAATTAAAGAAACGAAAAACGTCTACCGGAAAAACGAAGAACTGGGAAAATATGTTGTTGCTTACCGGAAGCCCGAATTGACTTATGCCTCGGGGTCCGATTTTATGCCCAGAATGTACAGCCGCGAGCCCAGCCATATGTCGGAATACAAGCGCTGGGGCGTAATTGGTGAGGGGGAGAGCCCGGGAATGATTAATAATCTGGTGTTTTTCATCAACTATCAGGTTGGACACATGTACCTGCGGTACTTTATGTGGAACTTTGCGGGAAGGCAAAGCGACGAGCAAAGCCATGGCAGTCTTGTGAACGGGAACTGGATCAGTGGAGTCGGATTCATCGACGCCTACAGGCTCGGTAACCAGGATACCCTGCCCGACAAGTACCGCGACAATCCCTCGCGGAACCGCTACTACTTTCTGCCCCTTATTTTGGGCATCATGGGGCTACTCTTTCATTTCTCGAGCAACAAGAAAAACTTTTTGGTTGTGGGATTGCTGTTCTTCATGACCGGGATTGCCATAGTGCTTTACCTTAACCAGACCCCCATGCAGCCCCGGGAGCGTGATTACGCCTACGCGGGTTCGTTTTACGCTTTCTGCATCTGGGTGGGACTCGGGGTCTTCGGACTGTTCGACACCCTGAAAAAAGCCTGGAAGAATAAAATCGCTGCAGGCGCCATTGTAACGCTTAGTCTCGTTTTTGTTCCCGTTCTGATGGCCGCTGAGAACTGGGACGACCATGATCGTTCGGGAAGGTATACCGCGCGGGATATCGCAAGAAACTACCTGGACACCTGCGAGAAGAATGCGATCCTTTTTACCAATGGCGACAACGATACTTTTCCGCTATGGTATGTGCAGGAAGTGGAAGGCTACCGCACCGATGTGAGAGTTGTGAACCTGATGCTTTTTAATACCGAGTGGTATATCGACCAAATGAAAATGAAGGCGTACGATTCGGAGGTGCTGCCTATTACCCTCCCCAACACGAAATATGTGGATGGCGTAAACAGTTCGGTTTATGTAAAAACAGACTCCCGGAAAGTCAATGTCAGCACCTTGATCGAAGGAATAAAGAGCGAGCACAGCCTCTTCAGGGAGCGGACCATCCGTAACGAGCTTGTGGATGTTTTACCCACCGCGAACCTAATCCTGGATGTCGACACAGCCAAAGTCGTTGCCAACGGCACCGTAAAACCCGGGAATGCCCATCTGATTGAGAGTTCCATAAGCTGGACCCTCAGGGATGTTCCGATTTCCAAGGCTAATCTGCTTCAGCTCGATATTCTTGCACACAATAACTGGGAAAGGCCAATTTATTTTGTTGCAGGAGGAAATGACGGTACTCTGGGACTGGAAGACTATTTTCAGATGGATGGACTCGCCTACCGATTGGTTCCCATAAAAACCAAATCACCGGATTTCTATTTTGAGTTGGGAAGGATTGAAACCGATATCCTTTACAAGAACCTCATGGAAAAATACAAGTGGGGGCGCATGAATGAGCCGGATGTTTATATGGATTTCTACAATACCAGAACCCTGGGTGTGATCAAATTCCGTAAAACATTTGTGCGGCTTGCAGAAGCCCTGATTGCTGAAGGAAAGGCCGACAAAGCCGTTGAAGTGCTGGATCGTTGTATGGATCTTGCGCCCCATTATAAGGTTCCTTACGACCACTTCATTTCCGGGGTAACGTACAGCGAAGGCCAAGGTAAAACCCCGGTTCATTATTCAGGGGTAATAGAAGCCTACTACAAGTGCGGGCAGTTCGAAAAAGCAAATGCTATCCTTATGGATTTTGTGCAGATACTACAGCAGGATCTCCAGTATTATCAGTCGCTGGGCACACGGTTTAAAAAGCGCTTCGAAAATGAAGCCTATCAAAGCCAGAGTCTTTATAACGAATTGGTTTACCTGGCCGACCTGTACAAACAGGAATCAGTGTTAAGCCAGATACGCTGATACGATTAAAAACAGAAGATTTGCATGACTAATATTTCGCTGCTCTGCAGCTTAACTCAATTCACGCAATTCCCTAACTACAAATATTTTGCTGCGGTTCGACTAAGCTCGCCGAAATCTCTGCAGCTATTTCAAGCGGCAGCGCCGCCCAAACATTTGTAGAAATATTGACAAAAAAGTGAAGAGAAGCCCTGTAGGGGCGTAATATATATAAATGCCCTAAAAATAGAGCTGTTTACAGGTTTGAAAAATATTTTACCGGACAACAATGTTTTTATGGATGTTATAGTCCCCTGATTATTTGGACTTATAAACCCGTACCCAGTCGATCTCAAACGCTGATGGGATTCCGGCATCCGAAGCTTTTTCCTTAAGACTGGAATTGAAAACCAGGAACATGGCTTTGTCGGGAACGCCTTCGGTCTGAACTTTGAATTCCACACCGTTTACCTTCCAGGTAAGTTTCCCGGCCTCCCAGATAAGCGTGAAAATATGGTAATCGGAAGTATATTTGCCTCCCCCGGCAGAGCTTACCGATTTGGATATCTGGGATGCACCTTTCCAGAAATTGGCTGCAAAAATCTTACCCTTCTCAAATTTCACCACGTCAATGTGAGGCAGCATCTGACCCGACATCAGCGAGAAAGCCTGGGAAACCTCCGATTTGCCGAATTTGACTTTGGCTTCTATGATCCCATAAGCCTGTGAAAAACTTTTTGCGGAACTAATCATATCCGAGGAAAAGTCAAATTCCTTCTCATAGAAACCGTGGGCAGGATTCCAAACCAAACCCTTTGCTTTTTCCCTGCGGGTAAGAATGCGTAGTTTTTTGTCGATAATCTCGAGGTTCTTCCCCTCGGTAAAAGCATGCTTGTCATCGGCCATTACATAAGCTTTGTTAAGAATGGAGTCACCATGCAAATAACGGTTCATCCAGGTATTCGAATCCGGTTTGCTGCTTGCGAAAGTATCTTCGAAGGTAACATCCCATTTCTCTACCCATGAGAAAGGATATTTCTTGAGAATTTTCTTGTACCAGATGATTTTTTCGGATTTTACCAAACCGAGGTATTCCTGCTGCTTTTTGTATTCTTCCGACTGCTGGAATTTTTGGTTAGCCGAAAGGGACATATATTTTTTTACCTCTGCAAATTTCTCGGATTTGACATAATCCCCCAACTCGAACATTCTCTTTACTTCAGACGACTCCGAAAGGGCATTCCCCTCCTCCTTGTCCTTCTTCTTAAAATAGCTTTTAACAACAGGCGACTTGAGAAGTTTCCTGTACTCCTGCTCCTTTTTAAACTCTTCGGTTTGCTTGAAATTCCGGGATTTGATTGTCTTTACCCTCTGCTGAAAATCAGCGGAAGTGACTTCTTTTTCCAATTCCTGAAAATGCTTTAGTTCGTCAGACACCTCAAATTTCTTGTACTCCTGGTAATCGGAACGAAGCTTATCGGATTCGGATTCGTACTTCGATGTGGCGGGGATCATCCCAAAGAGAAAACGTAGGCTTGCCATATGGATATTATTGAATTATCGTTTAGATTTCAGTGTAAATGTCTAAATTCTTAGCATGTAATCAAACACCTGCAAACATTATCTTTATTTGCGGGCAATTTTTGACAGGAGGGATTTCTCCCTCCCAACAAACGAACCAGATCCTTCTGTAACTATATTGCTCTATATATCAAATCTTTGCAGATATACGGGGTTTTGATTCCTCACGGCATTAACTTAAAACACAAAGCAACTTTTACAGAAATACCTGCTTTTTAATTCAGCTAAAGATATAAAAAATTGAAATACCCGAACTATTTCTGTCTCAGGGATTGAAATAAAATTCGCCAACTCACCTGTCGGATCAGGGAGCCGACGCTAAGGTTTTCCCTTTGTATCCTTTCAATTGGCCCCTTCTCCCATTAATCCCCACAACATATTATTGGAATGTGTTTTAATATTAACTTTGCCGTGAAAACATAAAATCAAGGTCAATGCGATTACTGCTAATCTCCAACTCAACAAATGCAGGTGAGGAATACCTTGCATATCCCATGGAACATATTAAGTCTTTCCTGGGCTCCGCAAAGCACAATATTCTGTTTATACCCTACGCGGGCATCACGATTTCGTATGACGACTATACCGCAAGGGTTAACAAGCGATTCGGGGAAATCGGACACTCGGTTGCCTCGATTCACAGCTCTTACGATCCCGTAAAAGCGGTTAGGGAAGCCGACATTATTGTTGTCGGGGGAGGGAATACATGGCAATTGCTGCACCTGATACAGAAAAACGGACTTATAGAGCCGATCCGGGAAAAAGTGCTTTCAGGAACCCCTTATATTGGTTGGAGTGCAGGGTCGAACCTTTGCTGTCCAACCATCAGAACCACCAACGATATGCCGGTAGTTCAGCCCGCCAGCTTTTCTTCGTTGAATCTTATTCCCTTTCAGATCAACCCGCACTATCTTGACGCGAACCCCGAAGGTCATGCCGGGGAAACCCGGGAAGACAGGATCAAGGAATTTATTCAGGTAAACAGGGAGTTGTATGTGGTTGGGCTGCGTGAAGGAACGATGCTTATTCTTGAAAATAGATATTTAAAGCTTATCGGTAAAAGAAAAGCAAGAATTTTCCGTTATAACAGTGAATTTCTGGAACTTTCTTCCGAGGATGATCTTAATTTCCTTTTGGAATAGCATATTTTTGCATGAAATTGGCTTGTATCGGAATTGGGTTGTTGTGCGGATCGCAAAATCCTGTCAGGAAATAAATTATTGAATAGTGAAAAACATTATTAAAAGCACCTCCAGGTTCATTGTTGTCATACTGTTGATACTTGCATCCATAACCGCGTTTGGCTTTGTGCTGGGAGAGTTATACAGCGACGAGATTCAGGATTATGTGATCTCTGAAATAAACAGCGAGATTGAGGTAAAAGTAAATGTCAGTTCGGCCGAGTTCTCCGTACTGCGAAAGTTTCCCTTTGTGAGTATTGTGCTTAACGACGTGGTTGCCCTGTCGGGTAAAGGTTTCACTCGTTCTGAGTTTATTGGCATGCCGAGCGACACCCTTTTTAAAGCTTCCCGGATTTACCTTCAGTTTAATCTGATCGATATCCTCCGCAAAGAATATCGACTCCGGAAAATCCATGCTGTCGAGGGATCGGTGACAATTCTTGTCGACAGCAATGGAGGGGTAAACTATCGTATCTTTAAGGAAAGAAAAAAGAAAAAAGAGCAGGAAGGCTTAACTGTTGGCCTCGACGGGGTAAAGCTTAGCGGTTTCACCTGGCAGTTTCTGAATCTTGCCAAGGATATTTTTTCGGAGGGGGAGATTGAAGATCTGGCGCTGAAGGGTAAATTTTCACAAAACAGTTTTTCATTGAATACGCTCTCCTCAGTTTATATCAGGACATTCAAACGGGAGGGGATTGAATATGCCTCGAGGCTGAGCCTTACATCCCGGCTTATTCTCGATGTGAAGGATTCTGTTTATACCATTAGTCGGGGCGATCTTTCATTGAACAGCCTTAACATAAAAGCCGGAGGCTCGTTCACCTCCGGCACACAAACCCTCTTGGATCTGCAGGTTGCGGGTGAAAATCTGGATATCAAATCCCTGATTTCGGCACTGCCTTTGAACACCGAGGCCATCAGAAAGTATGCCCCCTCCGGGAAAGCCGATATGCTGATCAAGCTAAATGGTTCGCTTAGCAGCACGGCTGTTCCCTCGATCAAAGCAGCGTTTAAAATTTTGAACGGCAGCGTTTTTCTGCCCGAACTCGGCAGTCAGGTCACCGGGATTGCCCTTCGGGGGACGTATTCAAACGGCTCGCGCAGGAGCGCCGAAACAAGCAGGATAATCCTCAGCGACTATTTCGTCAATTTCGGGGAAAGCTCACTGGCCGGTAAGTTAAGCCTTGACAACTTTATCAAACCCTTCCTTTCAGCTTCGCTAAACGGAACCCTTATTGCCAAAGATCTTTCGAAGGTAATGAATATCGAGGGCCTGGTTCTGGAGCAGGGATTTATTCACCCCAATTTATCGGTAAACATTAACCTGAGCTCCTTCAGCGATATTGGGAAGCAGAACCTTTCGGCAAACGGGATAAATGGAACCATTGGCTTTGAGGGGATTTCAGGAAAAACGCCTTTCTCGGGCCTTCCCCTGCACCTTCTGGAGGGAAGTATAAAAATGGATGGTAAAACCTGGTTTCCGGTTTTAAACATAAAACTGGGCGAAAACATCGTTTCAACCGACCTGACAGTCGACCATTTTCTGGAATTCATTTTACACAAGTCAGCCATCCCCCAAGTAAGTGGGGAAATCCTGTCCGAACGGCTTACAATTACCGATTTCATCAGGAAGTCTGAATCGTCAGAAGAGATTGACTTTCATCTACCTGACAGCATTTATCTTAAGTTGCATTGCAAGGTGGATAGTTTTATTTACGGAAAATTTTTATCCTCTGATCTCGACACATGGTTTAGCTACAAACCCGGCTTGCTCAGCGTATCGTCACTGAAGATGGAAACCATGAGCGGCAAGGTTTCTGCTGCGGGAGCCATAATCGGGGATATACAGGGGAGAATGCTTCTTCGAACCACCGGCGATTTGCGGAAAATCGATATCCATAACCTCTTTTACACCTTCAATAATTTCGGACAGGGTTTTATTGTTTCCGAAAATTTGAAGGGCTTTGTCTCCGGGACTTATGATTTTTCCGCCCATATCAACAACAAGCTGGAACTGCAGACCAAAAACCTTACCGCCGAATCCGATTTTGTGATTGAGAATGGCGAGCTGATTAACTTTGAACCGATTACCGAGCTATCTTCCTTTGTGGAACTTTCGGAACTGCAACACATCCGGTTCTCAACACTTAAAAATTCCGTTTTAATAAAAGACGAGAAGGTTTTTATACCCCAAATGGATATTAATTCTTCGGCCTTTAATATTACCATTTCCGGCAGCCATGGATTTGACAATTATTTCGATTATAAAATGAGACTGAGTCTGAACGACATTCTTGCTGTCAAGGTGAAGAAGCCGAAAAGGGAGAGTGAGGAGTTTGGAGTGATTGAGGACGATGGCGCCGGCAAAACAAATCTTTATCTCACGATTATAGGAACCCCCGACGACTTCAAAATACGGTACGACAGAAAAGAAGCTATTAATAAAGTAAAAAGTGATCTTCAGCAAGAAAAGAAGGTCCTTAAAACGATTCTCAGGGAGGAATTGGGATTCTTTAAAAAAGACAGCCTATCTTCCCCCACAGGCAAAGATGATGGCGTTAAGGACCGGTTTATTATGGATTGGGGAGACGAAGCAGACAAACCTGAGACGACGATTGCCGAAGAAGAGCAAAAGAAGGGGAAGAAAAAGGACCCTGCCTTTAAAATTTCCTGGGAGGAAGAAGACCCTGACCTGCAATAATTCTCAAACAATACGAATCATGGCCGTTTCAATTAACATTTACGAAAAGAAAACCCGGTGGAAGTTTTTATTATTCCTTACAGCGGTTCTCATTGGCGTGCTTTCCTTAAGCTATACAAACTGGCTGGTCGACCAGCTTTCGGTCGAGGAAAAGAAAAAGGTTGAGCTCTGGGCCGAGGCCAACCGGCAGCTCATCAGTTCCGACAATGATGATGTAAACTTGAATTTCATCTTTTCGGTAATTGAGAACAACACCACGGTACCGGTAATTCTTACAGATAGCGCCGGAACCATCGTTTCGTATCGGAATCTCGACACGACCAGGGTCGACCGCAAGAACTACCTCCCAAACCAGCTCCAGCGGATGAAAGAGCAAAATGAAGCACTTGTAATTGACTTGGGGGACGGCGACAGGAATTACATATACTATTCCGACTCAACCGTTCTTACCATGCTGGTGTTTTTTCCCTTTGTGCAGCTTGGTGTCATCGTTTTGTTTATTCTGGTTTCGTATTTTGCCTTCAGCTATTCGCGCAAAGCAGAACAAAATCAGGTGTGGATAGGTCTTTCAAAGGAAACTGCGCATCAGCTGGGCACGCCAACATCTTCGCTCAATGCCTGGGTTGAACTGCTTAAGCAGGACGTGAATCGTGAAAGCATTGTTGAAGAGCTTGAAAAGGACGCCAAGCGTCTGGAGAAAATCACCGAGCGCTTTTCCAAAATCGGGTCCAAACCGGTTCTGGTTCCGGTAAGCCTTATCCCCAGCCTTCAGAACTCTGTCAACTACCTGAAAAACAGAAGCTCACAGAAAATCAAGATCGAACTCGAAAGCCCATCCCACGAAATTGAAATCCCTCTAAATGAAGCTCTTTTTGAGTGGGTAATTGAAAATCTATGCAAAAACGCCATGGACGCCATGGAGGGCGAGGGCAATATTTCCATTAAAGTCCAGGATAACACACAGATCGTGTATATCGATATTTCCGATACGGGCAAGGGAATCCCAAAATCGAAACACAAGACCATTTTCAAACCGGGATACACCACCAAACAAAGGGGCTGGGGACTGGGGCTGTCGCTTTCCAAAAGAATTGTCGAGACTTACCACGAGGGAAAGATCTTCGTTCTGAGCTCGGAACCCGACAAGGGCACAACTTTTCGCATCGTCATGAAGAAATAAGACATTCTTTTGAGCTAAATTTGCCGAATGAACTTTACTAGAAAAGATATTGAGCTTTTGGCTCCGGCCGGCTCCTGGGAATCGCTTATGGCCGCAGTGCAGGGAGGTGCCGATGCTGTTTACTTCGGACTTGAGCAACTCAACATGCGGGCCCGTTCATCCTTTAACTTTACCCGTGCCGACCTGCCCCAAATTGTTTCGGTGGCGCGGGAATACGGCATGAAAACCTACCTCACCATCAACACCGTTATTTACGACCAGGAGCTGGTCATTATGCGTGACCTGATCGACCTGGCCAAAAAAGAAGGTGTGGATGCCATTATCGCATCCGACCAGGCGGTTATGGACTACGCCTTTAAAGCGGGAGTAGAGGTGCACCTTTCTACTCAGCTTAATATCAGTAATATCGATTCGCTGAGGTTCTACTCAAATTTCGCCGATACCATGGTGCTTGCCAGGGAGCTGAACCTGGATCAGGTAGCTGGGATTTACAAGGGAATCGAGCTACAGGACATAAAAGGGCCCTCGGGTAATCCGGTACGAATCGAGATGTTCATTCACGGTGCTTTGTGCATGTCGATATCCGGCAAATGCTACCTCAGCCTCCACGAATACAACCACTCGGCCAACCGGGGCGATTGCCTGCAGGCCTGCAGAAGATCCTATCTGGTAACCGATACCGAAAACGGCGATCAGCTGGAAATCGACAACGAATACATCATGTCGCCCAAGGATCTTATGACCATCCACTTTCTGAATAAAATACTTGACTCGGGGGTTCGGGTGTTGAAGATCGAAGGTAGGGCGAGGGCTCCGGAATATGTAAAAACAGTAACCGCCTGCTACAACGAGGCTATCCAAGCTGTTATCAATGGAAGCTATGACGGGCAGGCTATCGAGGGATGGAAGCAAAGACTGTCCACCGTTTTTAACAGGGGATTCTGGGACGGCTATTATTTGGGACAGCGACTTGGGGAATGGAGCAGTGTTTACGGCTCCAATTCGGTGAAAAAGAAGTCGTACCGCGCCAAAGTAACCAACTATTTCGAAAAAGTCGGGGTGGCCGAAATCCTGATTGAAACCGGAGAGCTGAATCTGGGTGACGATATTATCATTACGGGTCCAACCACCGGGGTCGTTGAGTACACCCTCACAGAAATCAGGGTCGACGACAAGCCGGTTACGAAAGCAGAAAAGGGAACACGTTGCAGTATCCCCTTAAAGACTGTTGTGCGGCGTTCCGACAAGGTATATGTTCAGCTCGATTCAACTCAGCCCTGAGTCTCCTGTGCTATTCAAATTTCAGAAGTTCCTGGGTATATTTTGCCTTCAATTGCTTCAGGGTCTCCATGCTAATTCCCGGGGAAAAGATCCTAACCACATCCAGAATATCCCTTGAATAAATGGCCCCAAGTGCTCCATCGAAATTTGCGGAAGAATTGTTCCTCACCACCTGAGTTACCTTAAGAAACAACTGCCAGGTCATTTGCCTTGGGATGCGGAAATAGTAGGTGGAGTGCTCATCCAGGTCGCGGTAAATCTCATCCTCGATCTCTTCTATGGTAAAATGCTTCTTGAGTTGAATAACGCCATCGGCAGAAACATTTCGCTTTTTCGCGAATTCGATTCCCTCGGAAAAAAAGCATTTCTGAAGATCGCCAATTAACTCATAGTTGCTGAATCCACGGATACGGATACAGGGCAAGACATCATTCTGAATGCATATTTTCCCTTGAACAGCATCGAAAGTATGAGGAAAATACTTTTTTATATTATGGGCAATGCGCAATACTTTTTCGGGGGAGTATTTGATTTTCGTTATCAAAAACGCAGAAATCGGTTTGGCTTCGGTAGGCAGGTTGGCACCATGGTAGCCGGGAAAAGGCTCCTCAGTTTCTAAAACAAAAGTGTTGGGCATTATGTGATCTGCCAGGGTTTTAAGTTTCTCCTCTTTGGCGAGGCCTCCCAGAGTTTCAATAATTCTTTGGTTTTTCATTCGAAAATTGTTTATTTAATTAATTGGCCTCATGGAACTTCCATGCGACTAGCATATTGAATTATCCGTAATTTTCATGTCCTTTTGTGCCTCCTCCATCCGAATTAATAATTGTGCCATGGAAGTTTCATAAGGATTTAGTTAGTTTAAGGGTCATAAAATTGTCCTAAGGCAATATAGTAACAATCGGGAAAGTAAAATGGTTCAGTTACACGCTCATACCAAACCCTTACTTTTTAGAAGCGCAAGGATTCCGTTTGCATTGTCGGAGGCATCTGCGCTGCTGGTTTTGAAAAGAATAATTTCCCGGTTTTTCTTGTTGCTAAGTCCAAAGTTGTAGGTTTTGTCGTAGTAGTTCAGACAGATCTCAGCCGCCTCTGCCGTGTTCCCCTCCTCCAGCGCATCAATTGCCGTCTTCACATTTTGTCCCCCAAGCCGCTTCCCGATCTTCACAACGCAGTCTTTAAGATCCCGGCTTGTGTATTTCCCATAATCTTCCACCAAACGTCCAACCCGGAGGGTTTTTTCCATATCCACAACCAACAGGCTGCCGATTGACATATTTTCGAAGAGTTCGGGAGGGATTATGTTTCGTCCGATGCTTCGGCTTTCGTCTTCGACAAAAACGGGTTTTTTCGGATCGAAAGCAAAGAGGCTGGTAAAAATATCGTTCTCAAACTGCTCGTTTGTTTTTTGTCCTGTCTCGCCAAGATTTCCAAAAGCGGAGCCTTTGTGATGGGCTAACTTCTCCAGCTTCAACACCTGATGGCCCAGTTCCTCGATTCGGTCCAATATGGCTGACTTGCCCGAACCCGTCATTCCCCCCAGAACAATAAAATCGTAGGGAAGGGAAAAATGCTCGCGGATATAGCGCCTGTATGATTTATAACCTCCCTCAAGGATGTTGCAGCGAATGCCGTTAATTTCGAAAAGCCATGCCATGGAAGCGCTGCGCATCCCTCCCCTCCAGCAGTGCAGAGTGATATGTTTGTTCCGGGCAGTCTTGATTCCCGTCTCCGCCAGTTGGCGCATCTTTCGTCCGGCAATTTCCAATCCCGCTAAAACAGCCTCCTGCTGACCCGATTGCTTAAAAAGAGTCCCAACAATTGCCCGTTCCTCGTTATCAAACAAGGGAATGTTAACCGCGCCGGGAATATGTCCTTGCTCAAATTCGCCCGGAGAACGAACGTCAACGAGTGGAATTTCGTTTTTCAAGCGGAAGTGTTCCTCAATGCTTATTAAAACGGACATTGGATACGTTATTAAACCGGGTAAGGCAAACTCAAATTTTTTCGGAAAACCACCTGATCAAAAGTTCTTTTATGGATTCCAAACGTATGGGTTTTAAGATAAAATCGTTCATACCGGCGGCCTTTGCCTCTTCCTTCTTTTCCGCTTCGTCTGCGCCGGTAATTGCGATTATTGGCATTTTCAAACCTTTTTCGCGCAGGATGGAGGCTGCCGTAATCCCATCCATTTCAGGCATAAAAATGTCCATAAAAACAAGGTCGTAGTGTTTGGAAGTGGCCATTTCAACAGCCTCGGCACCATTCTTTGCAATATCGATCTCGAAACCCAGGTGTTTAAACGCGCTCTGGGTTAAACGCTGATTGATGATGTTGTCATCGGCAAAAAGAATTGCTATCCGGCTCCTGATCTTAACCACCTGCTTGGCTACCCCGCCATTGTCTTTTAAGCCCGGAAAATACTCTTTCACAATCCTGTAAACCTCGTTCGATTCGAAGGGTTGAATGAGATAATGGTCAATCCCCAAGGATCGGGATCTTACATAATTACCGGGCTGATCGTTGGAGCTGATCATTATTACCGGGAAATGCTCGTAAAGCTTGCTTTCCTTCAGGTGGTGAGCCATCGTGAAACCGTCGTAACCAGGCTTATCCATAACAATAATCATCTGATAGAGATTTCTCTTTTGCTCAACATGGAAAATGGCAGAGTCAATAGTGTTCTCATCATAGACCCTGAAATCATAATTAATTCCAAACCGATCAAGCAAACGATGGATGGTGTCATGGTCGTCTTTTACCTGTGTGAGGATCAATGCCGATACCTGAAGGTATTGTTTAATATAAGTGAAATCGAATTTCTTTTTCAGGGGTTCGTTCGAGTGAACCTCAACTGTAAAGCTGAATTTTGCTCCCGGGAATCTTGTGTTTTTAGAATCCGAAACCGGGCTTTCCACCCAAATCTGACCGTTCATCAGCTCAACCAGTTGCTTGGAGATGACCATTCCCAATCCCGTTCCTTTATCTCTGCGCGACTCGGAACTCTTGGCCTGAGCGAAATTCCCAAAAATCTTTTTAGAATCCCCCTTTGAAACCCCTATGCCGGTATCCTCAACCGAAAATAAAAGGCTAAGGGCCAAATTATGTCGTTCCGCGAGTACAACCCCAATAGTAATTTTGCCTTCCTCGGTAAATTTTATGGCATTGCTGATCAGGTTGGAGATAACCTGCCTCAGTCGCAAGGGATCACCAACCAGACGATCCGGAATGTCAGAATCTATGTTTGTTTGTATTTCCAGTCCTTTTTCATCGGCTGAATTTTTAAAGAGGGATATGCAAAAACCAATTTCCTCCGCAAGGTTAAAGGGAATCTCTTCCAGCATCATTTTCCCACCTTCAATTTTCGAGAAGTCGAGAACATCGTTGATGATGTTAAGGAGCAAGTCCGACGATCGTCTGATAAACTGTACCTGCTCTTTTTGTTTTTCAGTCAGGGAATCTGCCGACAAGAGTTCGGTCATGTCAATTATTCCGTTCATGGGGGTGCGGATCTCATTGCTCATCTTTGCCAGGAAATCGGATTTTGCGGAATTGGCAGCCGCTTCCTGCTTTCTCGATTTTTCAAGAGCCGACACGTCAATGAGTGCAGAAATGGTTAATTCTTCCCCTGCTATCTGGGCTTTAATATCTTTTCGGTAAATAACAATTTCGTTTCCGTCTTTCTCATAATGAATAAAGTGACTGGAATCGAACGGGGCATTAATTCCATCCTTCAAGAGGTACTTGTTCGAAACCATAAACTGGCTGGCCAACTTGCTTCCGGTAATGTCGTCATCCTTTTCCAGGAAGAGCATCTTTTGTCCGGTGCGGTTGATGTTTTTTATGGTGCCGAGGGGATCGATAATCATGATACCCACCGGAAAATGCTCTACAATCATCTTTAGTGAGAGAAGGTCGGACGAACGCTTGTCCTGCTTCATACGTTCGTTGTTCATCTTGTGAACCAGAAACATAACAATTACAATCATCACGAGCAGCGATAAGGATATCAGAATGAAATTCTCCCTGAAAAACACGGTGTTCAGCTTACCGGCCTCGATGGTGAAAACCACACCCAGGTCGTTGTTCAAAACATTCAGGGGATAAACGGCTGAGATTATCAATTGGTCGGAATCCTCCGAGTCGGAATAATAATGCTCCAGCACCATTTCCTCTTCAGAATCAATGCTTGCGGTTATTGTTTCCATGTCCTTAATAAGAACAGTATCCGGGAAATTACACAACATTACCTGGTTGTCGCTGCTCACAACCCATTGCCACTGGAGTCCCTTAAGCCTGAAAAGCGAGAAGATGGAGTTGAGATATCTCTCCAGATTTATTTCCACAACAATATTCCCGTTTAACTCATTGTTTTTATAAAAGGGGAAGTAACTCAGATAATAACCTTTTTGCTTAATGATAATATCTTTCGACCGAAGTTCGTTATTGGATTGCCGGGGGAAGGAATCAATAACCAGCTCATCGTTATCCTTCAGGTAAATGCCCAGGTAAGAGTCTTTGTTGTCGTAAACAGAAATATTGCTGATCAAATCCCTGTTTTTGGAATATAGGCCCTGCAAATTGAGCGATATGTCCTTGAAAACCCTGTCGTTCGTAAAAATATCAGGCATTTTCTGAATATTTGCGAAAATAATCCGTGTAAGGTCATTTTCATACGAAGCAATCGTCTTTTCTATGTGCGAACCACATAGTCCAACCTGTTCAGCCACCAGAGCTTTCTGGTAATCAATAATGTTTCGTTTGAACTTCATAAAGAAGACAACATTCAAGCAGACCACAGACAGTACGGCCAAAACTATAGCCAGGTATAAGTTTTTCATCTAGACCACAGAAGTTAAAAAAGGATACATTGGATCATTGCACTTATTTAAAAACAAACAATAAATTAACAGTGATGTCTTACGATTAAAAACCAATTATGTTACCTGCCTCCCCTATACCTGCCTTCATCTATATCCATAATACTTAAGTAACTTTCATAACGTGAAGAAGCTATTTCATTGTCTTCAACGGCTTTTTTTACTGCGCAACCGGGTTCATGGGTGTGCAGGCAATTGTTGAACTGGCATTTCCCGGAGACTTTAAAAATCTCAGGGAAAAAATGAAACACTTCTCCCTTATCGAAATCTACAACCCCAAAACCTTTAATGCCGGGGGTGTCAATAATAAATGTGTTGCTGTCCAACTCAACCATTTCAGCAAAAGTGGTTGTGTGCTTTCCGGTTTTATGATAGTCGGAAATGCTGCCGGTACGAAGTTGTACCTCCGGATGCAAAACATTAATCAGCGTGGATTTGCCAACTCCCGAGTTTCCGGAGATAAGTGTGGTTTTTCCTTTCAGCTCCTTTTTAAGGAGATCAATGCCAATACCCTCCTTGGCCGAAACAGAAAAGCATGGGTAGCCGATGCCGCTGTAAAGTTTTATTAATCCCCCGAGCTCATCCAAGAGTTCGTTTTTGTAAAGATCGCTTTTATTGAATACGATACATGCAGGAATCCGGTATGCCTGCGCGGTCACCAGAAACCGATCGATAAACTCAAGGAATGTTTTGGGAGAAACCAGACTTGCGATAATCCATGCCTGGTCAATATTCGAAGCAATGAGCTGATACTCCTTGGAGAGGTTGGAAGCCCGACGTATCATGTAGTTTTTCCGCTCTTCAATTTTTTCTATAACCGAGGTGCTGTCTTTCTCTATTCCGCTGATCTCAACCCGGTCGCCCACAGCAACCGGACTTGTGGCTCGGATACCCTTAATACGGTACGTGCCACGTATCTTGCAGTTAAAGATATCGCCCTTTGTTGTTTTTACTGTGTACCAGCTTCCCGTCGACTTTATGACAATCCCTTTTTCCAAATCTCAGGCGTTTATCTCATTGATAGTTAGCAGCTTTAGCTGAATTTTGCAATTTAAACATCTTATTTTGACAAACATAGTTAATTAAAACCTTTTTTCAGAAATTATTTCTGCCATAAAGATTCATTGTTTTTAAATCCTTTTAGCTTTGCAATGAGGAGCAAAACCCCGTGTGTTTTTGTTCCGGACAACAGAATCAAAACCACTGAAATCCCCTTAACCCGAATGAAAAAGATAATCAGCTATAATGTCAACGGCCTCCGGTCGGCAATAAGCAAAGGTTTTATGGAATGGCTCGACACCGAAAAGCCCGATGTTATATGTCTTCAGGAAACCAAAATGCAGGAAGACCAGGTCGACAAAATGTCTTTCGAGTTTCTGGGCTACCATCAGATATGGCATTCTGCAGTAAAAAAGGGATACAGCGGTGTGGCTGTGCTGAGCCGGCAAAAGCCCGATTCATGGTCAATCGGGATCGGAATTCCGGAATTTGACTATGAGGGTCGGCTTATTTGTGCTGAAATTGACGGGATTACCATTGTAAACTCCTACTTTCCCTCGGGAACCACCGGCGATATACGGCAGGCTGTGAAAATGCAGTATCTCGATGCTATTTATGAATATCTCGTCAGGCTAAAATCGACCCGTTCCAATATTATTTTATCGGGGGATTATAACATTGCCCACAAGCCTGTCGATATCAATCATCCCGAACGACACCTGAAGTCATCGGGCTTTCTTCCCGAAGAAAGGGAATGGATGGACCGGCTTACCGCACTGGGTTTTGTTGACACCTTCAGGGAGTTTAACCAACAGGCTGAACAATACTCCTGGTGGAGTTACCGGGCCGGATCGCGGGGAAAAAATCTGGGTTGGAGACTCGACTACCACATGGCTAGCGAAAACATGAAACCGGCCTTGCACGACGCGGGAATATTGCAGGGCGTTGTGCATTCCGACCACTGCCCCGTGTATGTTGTGCTTACGTAGAAGCGTCTTTCCAACAGGTAATGATTCGCTTTCGCACCTCCGTTTATAGCGAAAGGGCTTTTCTTAAAACAGCAGTCCAGATTGCGTAGCCCTCGGGTTTCATGTGAATGCCATCCTCAACAAAAAGGGAGTGGTTGAGTTTTCCGTCCTTGTAAAACATGGGCGTTGCAACATCCACAAATACGACGTTTTCATGACCATCAGCAAGTTCTCTGAGCAACTGGTGGGTCTTTTTGTACTTTTCCCATAAGTGCATCCTGTGAATGCTAGGTTTAGGGGAAAGAATGTAAACCTTTGTTTCAGGTAATTCCTTCATGACATTTTCAATGAATACTCTTACGTTTGCCTGAACTTCTTCGGGTGTGATTCCCATTGGAATATCATTATCTCCTTCGTAATAAACTATTTGGGATGGTTTGTAAGGCAAGGCGATCCGGTCCATGTACATCAGAGCCTCCGGGCTGGTGGATCCCCCGAAACCCCTGTGAATAATCTGCAATTCGGGAAAATCGCTTCGAAGGGTTTCCCAGCGGACAATACTTGAACTTCCGATAAACAGGGTAGCGTTTTTCGGGGGAGAGGCTTGCCGGTCCATATAAACGAAATTCCTGATTTCCCTGTCAAATCTTTTTTCCTCGGAGTTTTCATAAAGCCGTGGAGCCAGGAAAAGCTCATGTATAAAAAGACTCTCGTCATTAAGTGTAATAAACAAAGTATCCCTTTCAATTTCCCAGCCCAGAGTACTAATGTCGAATGTGTCTGGCAAATGACTTGCCGCACTTGCCGAACGGTACTCCGTCATAAATAAACCGTTACGGTAAAGTCCGATTTTATCGCCCTTTACTCCCCCGAAAACAAAAAGATTCACTTTCTCATTGTCTGTGATTGTGATTCGGGAAGAACCTTTGAGGCTTGTCGGGATTTCCTCGCTCAGATTAACGGTGAACATCGAAGAAGATGTATTGTAGCTCTGTCCCATGGGAGACCATACCAGCTTGTGTTGAGGCTTGCTGTCGGCATCGTCGGCATAGACCTGAAGAGCCAAACTATTTCGGCCGTTGTTTTTTCGGAATTTGTCATGGTTTTCTTCCCGGATCCCGATTTCGACTTCTGTAATTCTTTTGTTTCCCTGAAATTGAGTGACAGCGTGCACCTCCCCCGAGAAGATGCCAGAATGATCGCCGGCATCAAATCCGGACAGGCGGATAAAGTCTTTCCCGGGGAGGGGAACTATCGAGATCTGGTGAATATCGGCAGAACCCCTGTAGGGCGCCAAAAATATTTCAATTGCGTCTCCATTCCAGGGATTCAGAGTGTCTGTCGAGATACTGTCGTCGGTGATTTCAAATATGAAGTGCAGGCTTTTGGCACTCCAGCCAACTTTCATACAGGCCTCAAAATCCTCAGGATTGCTGTATTGTCCCAAAGGGTCGGCCCATAGCCGGTATGCATCGATCTTTGACCATTCGGCGGGGCTTCC